>JANYAY010000171.1 GCA_025361065.1 Deltaproteobacteria bacterium | reverse complement strand
GACGCAGTCCGCGAGGTGCTTGCGGCTTGAATAGATGCAGGGTGCCATGAAGAATAGACATGTCCCGGTCGGGGGGGATGACATAGACGCAGTTCGGTTCAACCTTCATCCGGTCTCTGACCTGGCTTACCTTCATTTGGGTTACCCGGGAGAGCAGTTCCGGCATGATCCCTTTGCGGGTCGGGTCCAGGTGTTGAACAATAACAAAGGCTATGCCGCTGCCTTCCGGCACATGCCGGAGAAATTGTTCCAGTGCCTCCAGGCCGCCGGCGGAGGCGCCGATTCCCACAATGGGGAAGGATGTATTTTTGTCGGGATTTGTAACTTCCGGAGAAACATCGGCAATTTTTTTCCTGCGGCTGTTTTTTTGTTGGGCCTGCATCTTCATATCTTCCCTTCGTGTCAGATGAAAGCTGACGACCTCGTAAAAAGTCGGAAAAGCCTCAGAATCGTCATTCCGGCGAAAGAGACTGTGTCGCAATTACTTTTTTGTCATTCCGTCCAGCATACGCCGGATCATATTCCAGCGAAGCGCGACGAAGAGCATGCCCCGTACTCGATAAGGGGGAATCCAGCAACTTTGAACTGGTTCCCGGCTTTTGAGGATGTGTCGCAATAGGATAAATTGCCATTTCGTGTCCTCCGCTGGCGGAGGTGTCACGTAGTGACGGAGGTGGACTAAGTAGTACCAAAGTGTAACTCATGAATATTACGGCTACTTCAAAAATATCCACCCCCTTGCCCCCGCCAGCGGGGGACATTACGAATAGACTGCAATCAGCATCTGTCAATTGCGACACAGTCTCTTTCGTCGGGACGACGTCTGGATGCCGGTTTTCACCGGCATGACGGGGTTAATGGTTTTGTCTGCTATTGTGACACAGTCTCTTTAGCGGGACGAGCGTTAATTCTCCGCAGCTTGCTGCGGGGTGGTTGATTTTGTGTCGGAATTCTTTACGATAGGATTCAGAACTGATTTATGTGAATATATTCAGCATATTAAGTTATAATTCCAGGTTAAAATTGCCGGGCTGGTGTCGGATATGTTTACAATTCCTTTTTTATAATCACAGAAAAGAAATCCATCGTATATAAAAAAATAGTCATTAATTCAATATGTTATGTTATGTTATGTTATGTTATGTTATGCAAGGCGTATTATATGCATGTAATTTTATTTTTAGGGGATATGTCTCTTTATTGAGACCACCCAAAGAAAGGAGAAAATGATGAGAAATATTTCTAAGAAAATGAGGTACACTTTGGGTGAACGAATAGCATCTAAAATGAAGAGCAAGTTATTTATTCTATTCGTAGTAGCAGCATGCGCCTCTCTTCCCTACCCATCTCTGGTCTCGGCCGATCCAATACTGGGTTCGGATTTGGCGAGCTTTACGGTTCTGGGTGCCACGGCGGTGACCAATGTCCCCACGAGCAACGTCGTCGGAAATGTAGGTGTCTACGCAGGCAGCTCGATCGACGGAGGGATCAATATCACAGCTGGATCACTACAAGTAACTACCCCACTCGCGGCGACGGCTCAGGGTCTACTCACCACAGCGATAACTAATCTTAATTCTATGGGGACAGGTACCACCCTATCGCTTGCGGACCTGACTGGACTTACCCTCTCTCCGGGCGTCTATACAGTTCATGCGGGAAGCACCAATTTGACGGGGGCGCTCACTCTAGACGGTGGGGGCAACGCTAACGCGGCCTGGGTTTTCCAGATGGATGCAGATCTGATCACCTCGTCCAGCTCGGTCGTGAACGTGATCAATACAGGTGCAGGCGCCGGCGTATATTGGAATGTCCGTAGCTCCGCGACCATCGGCACATACAGCACATTCCTGGGGAACATACTCGCGCTCACTAGCATCGGGATGAACACCGGCGCGACAGATCATTGCGGCAGAGCCTTGGCAAGTACTGGTGCAGTGACGTTGGATCAAAACAGCCTCTCCGGCGTTTGCACGGGCGATCTGGCTGGCAGCTACGGCTTGAGCGGCGGCCTTGACGTTATTGGCCCAGGGGATGTCCATTTTCTTCCCACCACCGTACAGACCCAAGTCCCGGAACCAGCAACCATGCTTCTCCTTGGCCTTGGTCTGGTTGGGCTGGCAGGAGTCAGGAGAAAGTTAAAGAATTAACGAAACACAAAAGCGATTTAATTGCAGAAAGGCAGGGTCAGAAAATGGCTCTGCCTTTTTTATTGATTCTTTCACCAGTAATCTTCACTCGGCATTTATACCAAGTTGCATTCAAAAGATAACGCGGCGGCAAGGAGGAGGCTCCGCAGGCGTATTGTACATACGTTGAGGAAGCCGACGACCCCGGCCTGCGCCGGGGCAGGCTGTGCCAACAAAGTTAGCTAAAGAATGCGACTTGGTATTATAATAATTCTGAGGACTTGCAGGATGGTGCAAGATTTGTCAGTGACTGAAAATAAAAATATCGCTGCTGGCTTTGCCCGGGATGTACTTTCTGTATTCTTCAGTTGATGAACTCTAAGAAATATGCCAGACTGCCATTGTTAATAGTCCTTGTGAAAAGAAAGGGCAGGAGATCATCCGGTCCGGTGCCCCATAAGTGTAGATAGCGTTTCCGGCTGAAACATGCCGCAGCGCAGCGATTGACACGATTCAGGAGAATGGTCAGATGGCCGTGAAAAAAGACTTGAAGGAGATGGCGCAGCGGACCAGAATAGATTATGCCATAGGAAAGATTCCTTTCTTAGCCTGCCTGAACAACAGGGAAATTGCCGAATTTAAAGGGCTGCTGGAGGAAAAACAATTCAAAAAGAATCAGATTATTCTCCAGGAGGAGGACACGGCCAATTATTTTTATTTCGTTTTCTCGGGAAAGGTGAAAATCATTCAATTGAGCGCTGACGGTAAAGAAAAAATGCTGGCAATTCACAAAAGAGGGGATTTCTTTGGTGAAATGGCGATCCTGGACGGAGGGACCGCACCGGCCACGGTCATCGCTCTGGAGAACACCCGGATCGGGCAGATATCCCGGGAGGTATTTTGCCGGCAGTTGCTCGAGAACAATAAAGTTCTCAAGGGAATCATCTTCATGCTCTGCGGTCGGTTGAGAAACGCCTGGTCCATGATGAAGGTCATGAGTTTCGCCGACGCGGAACACCGGGTCAGGGCCGTACTGGAATACATGGCAGAGCAGTTTGGTGTGTCCTGTCCGGACGGAACCAGGATTGATATGAAACTCACTCACAGCGACATTGGAAACTTCGCCTCACTGACGCGGGAGACGGCCACACGCATGATAAACCGTCTGGAAAAAGCAGAGGAAATCGCCATCACCGATCGCAAATTCATTCTTCTCAAGCCTGCCTTTTACAGGAATACCGATTCTTTGTGATTTCGATCACAGCATTTCCGATCCATCTGTGCGAGTATCCAAGTCAAAGAGTCTGTTTTGCGAAAAACAGCAGACAGATATCCTGGAAGTCCTATTGAAAGGAGGATTTGTTATGGAGAGCCTGTTATCCACACAGATATCCATTCCGATGTCCCAGATGATCACCGCGCTCATCCTGATCACCGTCACACTGATCTTCGGCCGCGTCAAGCTGTCCCTTTTTATCGGTTACTTTGCCATCCTTTTCTGGAGTCACATCTGGGACCTGCCGCTATTTATCGAAGCCGGCGCCGGGAAGCTAAGCGGCCAGGCATTTTTACTGACCGGCTTTGTGATCATTCTCATACTGTTCGCCACGCTCAGCCTTATCTTCCATAAAGAATAAAAACGGCTTTTCCTGTCGGTCAGATCGGGGAAAATGTAAATATTCCGACCATCTATCCTCCCCGTTTCCTGCAAAAGCAGCAGTTTCCCGCCGGTAATCTTCAGTGTATTTCACGTCAGGAAATTAAGGAATTGTTTTTCAGCAAATGCTTCTTCCGGAAATTCGAAGACAGATAACTTCTATGAAAACAAGGGATTTCGAGGCATAATCATTCATCTTGCTTTCCCGGCATTTATGATATTAAGAACTTTGCAGGAGGTTCAGACATGATCACTTTAAACAACAAAAGAACTATTGATAAAAGCGGATTAACAAATCCATTTTTGTCTTTAATTTCGTTTTTGCCTATTTGCGCGCTGATAATCTGTTGTTTGTTTATATCCGCTGCCACTCCCGTTGCGGCATATGCCGAAGAAAAAGCATGGCTTGGCGTTCAGGTTCAGTCTTTGGAGGGCATGCCAAAGCGATTTCTTTCCCGGTTGACTAGTTTGGATGACGGTGTTTTGGTTACCTCGGTAACAAAAGGGGGGCCGGCAGCGCAAATGGGGATAAAACCCAATGACATCTTTCTTGGTTTTAATTACCAGAAAATTAAAAACGTTGGTGCATTTGAACGCGCTGTTTCCGGCGCAAGTCCCGGCGACAGAATAGTTTTATCAGTCTTTCGCATGTCTCCGACCATCCTGACCATCGTGGGAAGGATGGGGCAATCACCGGACTCGGGCGGACAAGGGCAGGCTCCGGATGCTCTCCAGGAAAATCCCAATCCGGCGCAAGCCGATATAACTGCAAAAATTTATGCCCCGCCGGGACATAATGAAATTGAATCCCTGGATTATTCTAAAAACGGCAAGTTGATTGTTTCGGCAGGCGGAACATCTCTGCGGCTTTGGGATGCAGCGACAGGCCGGGAAAACAGAACATTTGCCGGGGTTACGGAAGTAATTTATTCCGTCGCCTTTTCGCCGGATGCCCGATTAATTATCACCGGCGGCTATAATCATAAAGCGAAACTATGGGATGTGGAAACGGGAAAAACAATAAAGGTATTTACCGGACCGACTAAAGATGATCTGATTGAATCCGTGGCCTTTTCCCCCGACGGGCGCTCTGTGCTGACCTCGGGCAGTGATAAAGTCATCAGGCTCTGGGATATTGCCTCCGGACAGGAAATACGCTCATTTACCGGACACACGGCGTGGGTGAACTCTGTTGGCTTTTCCCCGGACGGCAAATATGCGGTTTCCGGAAGCTGGGACGGCACCATCAAAATATGGGATGTTTCTACAGGAGCCGAAACCGGACCTTTCAAAGAAAATAAAACGGTTCCCGACTACAAAGCCGCCAGAGATAATGTGCGGTCCGCCGCCGGGAGAGGAAGAGGCGGCGACTCCCGCGGCGCAGTTCCCGCACCTGCTGCCGCAGCCCCGAGATCTGAGGCTCCTCCCGCACCTATTGTGCGCATGGGTGATAAAATGGCCTGGAACATAGAATCATTCAAGAATCGCTTAAGCACAGTCATCTATTCGCCGGACGGCCAATATCTGCTTTCCGGAAACTGGGGCGGCGTGATCAGTCTGTGGGATGCTTCCACCGGGCAAAAAATAAAAAATTTCACCGGACACTCCGGGAGAATTAACTCCCTGGCGTTTTCATCCGATGGCAGGCGCATCCTGTCGGCAGGCCGCGACAATCTGGTGAAAATCTGGGATACCGCCTCCGGACGGGAAGTGCGGACACTGGCCGGACACACCGGAGAAGTAAAAACCACCGCCTTTTCCAGCAAGCCGCACATTGTTGCATCCGGCGGGGCGGACGGCACGATACGGCTCTGGAACGCCAATACCGGCGAAGAGCTGATCAAGTTTATTGATGCCAGTGAGGGCGAGTGGATAATTGTCACTGCGGACGGTTATTATAATTCATCACCCAATGGTCACAAGCAACTGAACATTCTTGTCAATACGAAGGTATATGGGATTGACCAGTTTTACGATCTCTTTTATCGGCCCGATATTGTAACGGTCAAACTAAGCGGGGAAAATATTGCCGACCTGGTTACGCTGACGCTTTCCGAAGCGATCAGGAATCCTCCCCCCCGGGTCAGTTTCAGCTCATTGCCCGGCGAAATCGGAACGCCCGCGGCCAAAGTCTGCTATCGTGTGAAAAGTGCCGGTGGAGGTATCGGTGAAATCCGGATCTTCCAGAACGGCAAGCTCATCAAGTCGGACGGGTTTTATCGCGAAGCGGTGAAAAATGAAAATACGGCCAAAATGCAGCTCGCCGCACTCAATAGCAGGGCTGTCTATCAGGATATGCGCTCGCTCATTGTGAAGTCAATCAAATTATCCGGGGATCAACAGGGTGCACCGAAAGGAAACCTCGTTGAGGAATGCATTAACGTCGAGGGCATGGCAGGAGAGAATGAAATCAGCCTGACAGCCTTTAATGCCCCCAATACTGTGCAGAGTTTTCTGGAAACAGCCCGGTTCGTATCCACGGTAAAACAGGCCGATCCTCATCTTTACATCCTGGCTGTCGGCATCGACAGGTATCGTGACGCCTCCATCAATCTCAAGTACGCGGCCAAGGATGCGGCAGATTTCGCAGGCCGGCTGTCGGCTGCGGCTCGTACCATCTATAAACCGGAAAATATCCATTTGATCCGGCTGGTAAATGAACAGGCCGGTAAACCCAATATTCTGGCCACAATAGATAATCTGTCCCAAAAAATAAAACAGGGAGACCGTTTTATATTTTTTGACGCCTCCCATGGACTGTTACTGCAAGGGCAGTACTACATAGTTACCAGCAGCTTTGACGGGAAGTTATTTAGTACTGTGAGCCTGATCAGTTCCAATGAAATTGTCGAAATCTCCAAGAAGATAAAATCTCTGTCTCAACTGTTTATCTTCGATACCTGCCACGCCGGTGGTGTGGATAACATTGTCAGCGGCCTTTACGATGCCCGGATGTCGGTGTTGGCAAAGAAAATGGGGCTGCACATTTTTGCTTCCGCCGGCAGTGTGCAGACGGCGCTGGATGGTTTTCAGGGTAATGGCTTGTACACCCATACATTGTTGCAGGGGATTGCCAAGGGCAGTGAGGTGGATACCGAGCGAGACGGCATGGTAACGGTGACGAAGCTGGGGCGCTATTCGAAGGACAAGACGGCGGAGATTTCCAGCAGGCTGGGACATCCCCAGACTCCGTTTATTATTAATTTCGGGAAAGACAGTCCTCTGTTTAAAGTGAACTGACAGTCTCTGGCCTTGAGCCTTTTCCCTGACAACCGACCAAGGATGAACAAATGAGATACGAAGGTAACATCTTCCGCCCTTTCAGCGAGGCAAACAGCTATCTCCTTCAATGCACCGTGGGCTGCTCGCATAACCAATGCACCTTTTGCGGGATGTACAAAGACAAGCATTACCGCATCCGGACACTCGCCGAGATCAAAGAGGATATTGCCCTGGCCAAAGCCCATTATGGCGATTGTGAAAAGGTCTTCCTGTGCGACGGCGACGCCATTGCCATCGATACGGAGATGCTTCTGGAAATTCTCCGGACGCTCCGGGAGACCTTTCCGCAGCTGAGGCACGTAGGAAGCTATGTCGGCCCCCAGAGTACACTTGGCAAATCTCTGGACGAACTGAAGGCCCTGCGCGCCGCGGGACTGGGCAAGGCTTACATCGGCGTGGAGACGGGAGACGACGAGCTTTTGAAAAAGGTCAAAAAGGGTGTCGGCGCAGCCGATATGCTCCGGGCGGGGCAACACCTGGTGGCAGCGGGAATAAACCTGTCCGTCATGGTTTTGCTGGGACTGGCGGGAAAAGGCGAGGCATCGGGAAGGCATGCCCTGGCAACGGCGAAAATCTGCAATGAGATGAAGCCCCAATATCTGGCGGCGCTGACCTATACCCCCGTGCCGGGAACCCCCCTGCACCGGCAAGTGCAATCCGGGGCCTTCGAGCTGCTGGACCCCTTCGAAACCCTCGAGGAGATGAAGATGATCTTCGAGAATATTACCATGGACAATCTGAAGTTTGTCGGTGCCCACGCCTCGAACTATCTGCCCATCAGCGGCACCCTCCAGAAAGACCGGGCAAAAATGATTGCCGCCGTGGATCACGTCCTGCAAAGCCGCGACGCGCGCCTGATCCGTTCCGACCATATGCGGGGACTGTGATTAATGGCCTGCTCTTACTGCTTTTTTCTCTGCATTTTACGGCCAATATTTCCTTGACCTAAAAGTCCGAAAAACTTATAGTCTACCCATGAACAAACGATGTTTTAGTAAAAAATAGTTTCCGGATAGTGCCACAAAAAATCTCAGAAGTATTCCTGATGAAGATCAGATTTATCCAGCCCTAACAAGGGATGTTTATCTGAAAAGCGAGGTTCTGTTTTATGTTGGAAAAAATCAAAGCCCTGGTCCAGGAAAAGGACAGTTGTGTCCTGGCAACCGCCGCTAATGTTGTGCCCCATTGCTCTCTTATGTCTTATGCAGCGGATGAAGCGACACTGGAAATTTATATGCTGACCCAACGGCAGACCAAAAAATACCGGAATTTGCTTGCCAACCCTGAAGTCAGTCTCCTGATAGATACCCGCTCGGGTACCTCACGCCAGCCTCAAGAAACAATGGCGCTGACCATCAACGGCATATTTCAAAAAATATCGGAGGAAAGCCGGCACGAAAAAGCGCTGAAACGCCTTTTGGAGAGACATCCCCATCTTGAAACATTCGCTCAGGATCCCGATGTCGAATTAATTGCTATCCGGATCCGTTCTTTTCAACTTCTGCAAGGTCTCACTGCTTCCTATTTTATCGCCGTGGACTAAAATAATTTAGGGAAAATTCCCGTATTATCTTAAGGAAAAAGGGACAGGTACAATTTAAACGTTAACTTCGGGAAGGACAGCACTTTGTTTAAAGTAAACTGACAGCCTTCAGCCTTCAGCCTTCAGCCTTCAGCCTTCAGCCTTTAGCCTTTAGGCTTTAGCCTTGGGCCTCGAGCCTTTTTCGCTGTCTTCTTTAATAACCTTATTGGTCAATGTCCCGATTTCTTCAATTTCTATGCTGATAACATCTCCATCTTGGAGAAACAAAGGTGGATTGCGGGTAAAGCCCACACCAGCGGGAGTTCCTGTCAGGATAACCGTACCCGGCAGCAGGGTCATCGAGCGGCTTAAGTTGCTGACAGTTTCGGCAATGTTAAAAATCATCTGCGATGTCCGCGATTCCTGAACAGACTGCCCATTAAGAATGGCGCGAATACCCAAATCGTCAGCATTGGCAATATCTTCCTTTGTTACAATCCACGGCCCCAGCGGGCAGAAGGTATCAAAACTCTTTCCCCTTGCCCACTGTGCTTTCTGTAAATCAAACTGCCAGTCGCGCGCACTGACGTCATTGGCGCAGGTATAGCCGAAAATGTAGTCCATAACTTCAGCCGGTTTGATATTTTTCGCCTTCCTGCCGATGATCAAAGCCAGCTCCGCTTCATAATCGACACAATCAGACCCTGCGGCAGGCAGAAGAATCGGCGCATCAGGCCCGGCAATGCTGGTAGTTGCCTTTAAAAACAAAATCGGTTGTTCCGGATAGGACATGGCTGTTTCATCGCCATGTTTCTTATAATTGATACCCAGAGCAAGAATGTTTACCGGTACAAGCGGCGCCAGTATCTTTTTTATTGCCGCTTCCCGGGATGTAATTTTGTACGGTCCACCGATATTCCCTTCCATTACCCTGGCTACAGCAGGATTGTCCTTATTGTATGCTCCGTATAGAATCTTCTTGTCGGCGGAAAGAAAACGAATAATTTTCATATATGCTCTTTATCCTTTTTAAGATATTTGCTACTTCTTCCGGAAAATGCCGGTTCCGCGGTGTCAAGGTATTGATGATTTTATACATTTATTTGCCAATCATGGCAAATTGATTTTCCTCAGCCGGCATTTCCGAAAGCTGTATCGGACAAAGATATTCAGTATTTATATAAAATATGCTAATTGCATAAATGAGGAGATCAAGGGATGTCCAATATTAAGAACTATCCGAAGATCAAAAATAACGTTATTAAAGCAGTAAGGGGTTTGCTGGAGCATAGAGCCGTCTGGTTGTATCTCTTGATTGACGAGGCCGAGAAGCGCGGTATAAACACTGAAGACTTTGCCAAAGCGGCCATTATGAGATGCGGGTGCTTTCAGGGTGATCAATTAACCGCCGCTGCCGGCACCAGAAGTCTTAAAGGTCTGAAGAAAAAGCTTTTTACACGGCCGGCCAGAATGGTGTTTGAGATGAAGATTTTGGCATGTACTGATGATCAATTAGATATAGATTTTCATTTTTGTCCGCTGGTGGCAGCATGGCAATCACAAGGAGCTTCCGATGAGCAGATCGCCAGGCTTTGTGATATGGCTATGCAAGGCGACAGAGGCATTGCCGGGGCGTTTGGCTGTGAGCTGAATTTGGGTGAGACCATTGCCAACGGCTATGACAAATGCGAAATCAGATTTAAAAGATTATAAGCAAAATGGCCACAAAGCAACTAAACAACCATTATGCATAATGGTCAGGACTTATAGGCAAGGCTCGGCAAATAAGTCCTGCCGGTTCTAAATCAAAGCTCTATTCCTGCTGACAGCTAAGCCAGCATACCGCCATCAATATTAATGCAGGCGCCGGTTGTATAAGATGCGGCATCGGAAACAAGATAGAGAACCGCACCGGCCATTTCTGCGGGCTGGGCAATCCGGCCCATTGGTATTTGGGGCAGGACGAGCTGCATTATCTCCGGGCTTTGGGTCAGAGCGGCGGCGAACTTAGTATCGGTAAGTCCCGGCAGGATGGCATTCACGCGGATGTGGTAGGGGGCAAGCTCCTTGGCAAAGGACAATGTCAGCGCAACGATGCCGGCTTTGGTAATAGAGTAAATTCCCTGAAAAGGCGCCGGCCGGACTGCGTTGATCGAGGCCACATTCACGATGGCGCCGCCGCCTGCAACCTTCATCATCTTTGCCGCCTGCTGGCTGACGAAAAAGTGCCCCTTCAGATTGACGGCAAACGTTTTGTCCCAAACCTGCTCATCGGCACTCAACACATCGCCGAAAAAGGGGTTTATTGCGGCATTGTTCACCAGGATATCGAGCTTGCCGAATTGCTTTTGGATAGTTTCGAATAATTGATTAATCTGGGCCATCTCTCCTATATGGCAAGTCAGGGCTGTAGCATTACCTCCGGCCTTCGTTATATCCCCGGCGATTTGTTTGAGGTTATCCAGCTTGCGGCTGGTAAGGATGACATGAGCGCCATGGGCTGCCAGCTTTCGGGCAATTGCCTCGCCAATTCCCCGGCTGGCGCCGTTGATCAATGCTATTCTACCCTTCAAATCGAATTCCAGTTCAGACATGATTATTCCTCCTCGTTTTGACTTGATTGTAATTTACGGTCAAAAAAACTGTTTTTGCCGGGTCATTCAGGCCGACGGTAAAGATGTCCTGATAGCTGTCAGCTTATTTAACTAATTATAAATTGTCAATCACTCTTGCATCAACCTTATAGATAGTACTTCCGCTTAATGTCCACCGCTGGCGGGGGCAAGGGGGTGGAAAAGCACAAAATGCAAAGCAGGAAGCCTTTTCCCACCTCCGTTATTGTGTGAGAATTCGGCCGCCGGAGGATCGGTGATAACCTTAGTGAGGCTGTTATATCAGGCCATAAAAAATAGTTTGGCTCTGGAATAAAAAAAAACTTGACAGTCATACTACATTGCTTTATGAAAATTGCAGAGAGTGAAGTAAATGCTAGAAAAAATATAAAAACCAGAGGAGGAAGCATGATGAAAAAGATACATTTGTATATCGGAATGATTTTTATTTTTCTGCTCATGACCACGGGGGTCTGGGCGGCAAGCCCTGATACAACGGGGCCGATCAAGATCGGCTTCATGGGAAACATGTCTTCTCCCTCTTCCTTGAGCTCCAAGGGCGCTGCGGCCATGGCTGTCGATGAGATTAACAAGGCGGGCGGCATCCAGGGCAGACAAGTTAAGCTGATCGTTGAAGACACCAAGGGCGAAATTCCCAAATGCGTGGAAAGTTACAAAAAGCTGGTCATGAACGACCGGGTGTTGGCGATAATCATTGCGGAAAAGGTCGAAATGGGTGTTGCCGGAATGGAGATTGGAGCGGAACTGTTCTCTGAATACCCGCACCTTTTCTTCAGTACTGTCGGTTCCGGAGATGACATCTGGCATCGTGTGCGCGACAACTATAAAAAATACCGCTTCGGTTTCCAGACTTATTATTACATCTCCACAAATTTTCTGAAGATATGGGCTCCCGAAAACAGCGACGTGTTCAAAAAACAGGTCAAGACCAAAAATGTGGCCATTGTTTATGAAGATATGGAGTGGACTAAACCTTTGCGGAAAGGTTTACCGAATGTCTCTCCTTCTCTGGCCGGTGTTTATAAAGGGAAAGGAATAAATGTTGTTTATGAGACAACCATTTCTCTTGATCAGAAGATGTTCAATCCCATCTTTGAAGAAATCGCCAAATCCAACGCCGGAATTATCGACTGTGTCGTAGGCTACATTGACGAGGCAGCCTTTATCAAGCAGTGGGCACAATCGAGCGCCCGGCACATTCCTCTGATGATCTGGGGCGGGCTCGCCGGGATGCCCCCGGCCTGGAAAATGACCGAAGGTAAAGTAAACGGTGTTATGGTTGGTTCCTCCATGGTGAAGGTAGCCATTACTCCCAAAACTCTTCCTTTCATGGAAAATCTGGTAAAGGATTATAAGGTCGGTCCTATCTTTGGCTCCCATACAACATACGATACCATTTACGGTTTCAAGAAGGCAATTGAAAAAGCAAAAGGAACAGGCGATGTTGACAAACTCATCAAACAACTGGAGCAAGTGGAAGAAGTGGCCGTGCTGGGCACTATCGGTTGGAACGCCAAATACCACTATAATCTACCCCATCCGAAGTATCTGACGCCGGTGGTTCAGTGGCAGAAGGGGGAAATGAAAGTCATCTATCCCGCCCAGTATAAGAATGCTGATTACATATCGCCCACTGATTTACGTAAGTAATTTATACCGGGTATCTGCGGCCGCGGTCGCAGATACCCCTTTAGAATAGGGAATATTCACATAAGTAACATTTGTTTGCGGTAATAATAACCTGACTGGTGGATAGGTTCAGGGAAACGGGAGTAAGCAAAGAGATCATATGAGTGATATCCTGCTACAAATTGTCATCTATACTGTTATTTGGGGTTCTATCTATCTTTTAATATCCCTGGGGTTCTCCCTAGTTTGCGGGGTTCTCCGAATATTTCATCTCGGATACGGGGTGACCTTTATACTGGCCGCTTACGTTACTTGGGCATTTATGGAGAACGCGGGCCTGGGGCTTTTGCCCAGCCTCCTGCTCATGCTTCTGGTCCAGTGCGCCTTTGCCCTCATTGTTTTTTACAAGGGCGTCTTTCAACGCTACCTGGAAGAGGAGGAAGTCCTCCTTACTCTGTCGATTCTCATTTTTCTCGCCGTTGCCCATCTGGCTAATTATTTGTACCCCGTCACCGACGGTGTCAGCATTCCTTCGACGATTATCGACGGTATGCTCAATATAGGCGGTGTTACCATAGCCTACCAGATGATCGCCGCAGCTCTTGTGGGAATCGTGGTGACGGCAGTCTACGTAGTCTGGTTTATGAAGACACGAGTTGGTCTGATCATCCGGGCGATCAGCCAGAACCTCCCGGCGGCTCTCCTCATGGGGGTGAATGTCAACCGGATGTACTATCTGGCCATGATCCTCTCGGTGATTCCCCCGACAATATGCATGATAGTTATTGCGCCCTTCTGGGGAATTGATCCGTTCATGGGATCATCACTTCTGATGACAGCCATGCTTATTTCCATTCTTGGGGGCTTAGGTAATCTCAAGGGCAGTATCGTTGCTTCCTACCTGATCGGTTTCATTCATGCCACGGTCAGCTTCGTTTTAGTTTCCCGCTTCATGGGGCTTGCGGCCCTGATTGTTACACTAGTCGTGATGATTTACCGGCGCGGGGGTATTTTTGCAGGAGAAACCTTATGGTAAATTTTGAATTACGTCGGGATCGCATTGTAGCACGTTTTCGAGACAAGAAATCGGAATGGGTAATTGAACCGCGTTACTGGAGAAATCCGATAATCGGTATCAGTGTCTTGCTGATTCTACCTCTCTTTGTTTCTTCTTATCCTCACATCCTGGCCATGTTTACAACGGCCAATCTCTATGCGGCCATTGCTATTCCCCTGTCGCTCCAGATGCTGGGGACGGGCCGGGTTAATTTTGGTCCACAGCTGTACCTGGGGATCGGTGGTTACACGGCGGCCCTCCTGAATCTCCACTTCGGCTGGAGTCCTGCCCTGACGCTGGCGGCAACCATCACCGTCTGCGCTGTGATCTCGCTGCTTTTGAGTCCGACAACATTGATTGCCAAAGGACTCTATTTTTCTCTGATCACCCTGATTCTGCC
The DNA here is from genome assembly GCA_025361065.1 of Deltaproteobacteria bacterium. Classification (GTDB taxonomy): domain Bacteria; phylum Desulfobacterota; class Syntrophia; order Syntrophales; family Smithellaceae; genus MVRV01. The sequence continues at coordinate 17,713 of JANYAY010000171.1, read as the reverse complement.
GCTGACCTTTATGGATGTAACTTTTATCTGGGGAGACATCTTCCGGGGAGAAGTGGGCCTCGTAGGCATGAGCGCACTTTTGACGTTTGAGAAAGCAACTTGGAATTATATTGCTTATTACTATCTCTCCCTTTTTCTGATGCTGGCCTATCTCCTTTTCTCTGACCGGATTGTCCGTTCCCGTTTCGGAATTAATCTGGCTGCGATTAATGAAAATGAAAATGTGGCCCGGATGATGGGGGTGAACGTAGACCATTACAAAGTATTTTATTACGTGCTTCCGTCCATTTTAACCGGAATTGTCGGCTGGTTCATTGTCCACACCTTTCGCACCTTCGCCGGCGTAACTTATCTACCCCTCGAATTTATGACTAAAATTCTGATCATCGTCATTGTCGGAGGAAGGGCCTTTCTCTATGGGGCCATTCCCGGGGCTTATCTGATTTCAATTGTCGAAGATTCTCTGCGGGGGCTCGGTCCCGTGAACTACTTCCTGTTCCCTCTGGTTCTGATCGCCCTTATCGTCTTTTTGCCCCGGGGAGAAGGTCTTTGGGGACTTTATCACAAAAAGCGCCCCCGTGATTATTTTCCAAAATTGCATGTAAGGAGAGAATAGTCCAGTGCTGGAGATAAAAACGGTATCCAAAAATTTCGGCGGTCTTGCCGCTGTGAGTGATGTCAGCTTTTCCGTTAAAGAAGGAGAAGTGGTTGGTTTGATCGGACCCAACGGGGCCGGAAAAACAACCATGTTAAATCTGATCTGTGGCATTTACAAAGCGGACAGCGGTTCGATCAGTTTTGACGGAACGGACATCACGAAAATGGACAGTGCTAAAATCTGTAAGCTGGGTATTTCGCGGACCTACCAGATCCCCCAGCCTTTTGAATCCATGACAGCCTTGGCCGGCGTTCTGGTAGGGGTGCTCAACGGTAAAAACCGTCCCAATATGAGCCTTCCCGATGCCGCACTGGAGGCTTCCTATTATCTCGAATTCGTGGGGTTGTTCGCCAAGCGCGATACGCTGGCGCGCGATCTGAATCTCTACGAATTGCGGATGCTCGAACTGGCCCGGGCTCTGGCCACTACGCCGAAGCTCCTGCTTCTCGACGAAGTCATGGCCGGCCTGAATCCAACGGAGTCATCATGGGCGCTGGATATGATCTGGAGTGCCCAGGAGCAGTTCGCGATCAGCATTCTGTGGATCGAACACGTGATGAAGATTATTATGAACGCAACCCAAAGGGTTGTTGTCCTGCAATATGGCAAAAAGATCGCCGAGGGTCCACCTAAGGAAGTAACCTCGGATCCCAAAATCATTGAGGCCTATCTAGGAGCTCGCTATGCTCAACATTAATGATCTGAGCGCCGCCTACGGCGTGATTCCTGTTCTCCACGGTGTGAATCTCGAAGTTCGCCAGGGAGAAATTGTCGCCCTGCTGGGGGGGAACGGAGCAGGAAAAACAACGGTGCTTAACAATATCTCCGCGGTACTGCCCATCAAAACGGGAAGTATCTCCTTTATGGGTAACGAAATACAAAACCTGTCTTCCGACAAGATTGTTAAGCTCGGCATATCTCAGATTCCCGAAGGAAGAAAAATTTTCACTTATCTGACCGTGAAAGAAAACCTGCTCATGGGAGCCTGTACGCCGCGAGCATGGAAACAGCGGAAGAAAACAATGGATAAGGTATGCACTTTATTTCCCATCCTGAAGGAACGCTCCGGGCAGAGGGCCAGCCTGATGAGTGGAGGAGAACAGCAAATGCTGGTGATTGCCCGCGGATTGATGGCCCAGCCTAAGCTCCTCATGATCGATGAACCGTCGCTGGGTCTCAGCCCGCTTATTATGTCTCAGATCTACGACGTCATTAAAACATTTCCCGCTGATGGAATTACAGTGCTCCTGTCGGAGCAAAATGCGCTTTATGCCCTGGAAATCGCCGATCGGGGCTATGTATTACAGGACGGTCACATTGTGCTGGAAGGAACGAACGATTTTCTCTTAAACAACGAACTGGTGAAGAAAGCTTATATAGGAATGTAAAGATGACTGAAGACTATTTTGGTTTTACCAACAAGCTTTTTGCCCCGCAGGACACCGATAAAAAGGCGGAAGCACTCAAAGGCCTCCGCGTGCTGGATTTATCACACATGATTTTCGGCCCGACGGCGGCGAAATTCCTGGCGCAGTATGGCGCCGAGGTCATTAAGGTGGAAGTACCCAACCAGGGCGACTACTGGCGTGGTGGCACATACTGGGGCAAGTATTGGAAGCACTCCAATCCCCTGTGGCATTTCATCAATCAGAGCAAATATTTTGTTGCTATCGATGTCAAGAAACCCAAAGGCAAGGATCTGATCCTGAAGCTGGCGGAAAAAGCCGATATTGTCATTGAAAATTTCACCTCCGGGACTGTGGAAGCATGGGGCATAGGCTACTCCCAGATCAGTAAAATTAATCCTAAAGTCATTTATGCCAGTCTGAGCACTTATGGACAGTATGGACCGAAGCGGTATAATCCCGGCTGGGACTTGCTGGCCCAGGGCGCCAGCGGCGTCCTGTCGGTAACCGGTCATCCGGATACTGATAAGTATTTCAAGGTTCCTGATTTTTTCGGTGATTTTTTCCCCGGGTATTACGCGGCTATGCTGATTCTTATCGCCCTCAACTACCGGGAGCGTTCCGGAGAGGGGCAGTATCTCGACGGATGTCAGGCGGAAATACTGATGCGAGCATTATCCCATTTTACTTATCATGATGCCACCGGAAATGATCTCGGGCGCACCGGCAATTCGGACCCCACTATGTCCCCCTCGGGAATATTTAAGACGCTCGATGGAAAATTTCTCGCGCTGGCCATTGCCTCGGATAAGCAATTTCAATCTTTCTGCAAAGCTCTGGGCCGCGAAGATCTTGCCCGTGACGAAAAATATAATAAGGCTTTCCGCCGGCTCCAGCCGGAACATGCTCTGACCTTAAATAAAGTCGTTGAGGAATGGGTGAAAACGAAAAACGCAGCCGAATTAATCGAATTAGCCCGTAAACACCGCTTTGCCGCTACCGAGGTAATGGATGATGTGCAGATCTGCAATGATGAATGGCGGCAGGAAAGGGGAAGCGTTATTCCCTTTGAAGACGATATGTATAAAAAGCTGGTCATTGAAGGACCGATCGCCATGCTCAGCAAAACACCGGGACGGACGAAATGGCTTTCCCGGCCACTGGGTTATCATAATCGCTATGTCTTAAAGAAAATCATGGGACTGACGGAAGACCAGATTAAAGAATTGGAAAAAGAAAGAGTGGTGGGTAACTGGGATTATCGGGTCGGCCAGAGACCACCGATTTATCATGATCTGGCCAAGGACAAGATATTTAATTACGAAGGAGGTGAGGACCATTAAAGAGCGCATTTATTCCAGATACTTGCAGAAGACAAGTTCGTCCGGGCCATTGTCCGAATGGAGCCAGCTTCTATCGAAAATGATGACCTCCGAAGGAAAGCCGGAAGCCCTCGATGACATGATGGTCCTCGACTTAAGTTATGCCAATTTTTCCGGCAATATTACAGCGAGTTTTTTCGCCGAAGCCGGAGCCGAGGTTATTAAGATTGAACCACCCGAAGGAGATCCTTCCCGCATTGTCAGCCCTTACGGGGCCAATGTAAAGGGCGTGGGCATTCCCTATCTGATGGAGAGCCGGAATAAACGCAACGTTGCCCTGGATTTGAGCAACCCCGAAGACAGAGAAAACCTCAAGCTCCTCGCGACCCGGGCCGACGTTCTGATTGAAACCTTTGCCCCCGGCGAAATGGATGAATGGGGAATTGGCTACCGGCAATTGCGGGAACTCAATCCCGGCCTGATTTATATTGCCATCACGCCTTACGGGCATTACACCGCCAAAGGCAAAGAGATGGCCGGTATGCCCTGGACTGACCTGACCTCACAGGCCGAGTCCGGTCTGGCCGCTCTGATCGGCGATCTTCCGAACACTCCGGAACCTTACAACTGGCCGACCCGCGCGGGGTTTTATGCCGCCGGATATACATCCGCTGTCGGAGCAGCCTGCGGAGGCCTTGTGGCTTCTTTCTTCAAGCGCCGGACCGGTGAAGGACAAATGGTTGATATAGCTTCAGCCGATGCCTACGCTTCCTGTGTCGGGTTCCCGCCCACCATTGGCTATGTCTGGAAGAAACCGAGGTTTCGTTACGGGACTCTCGATTACGGCCTTTGCCCTTACGGGTTTTTTAAATGCAAAGACAGCTATGTGGCCATTGCCTGCTTCCGGGATCAGGACTTTCGGGCGGCTATGAGAATCCTCGGGAAATGGAAGCTGGAGGGAGAATGGAAAACGCTTCTTGATCGCATCACGGATGATATTGATAAAGTCCAAGAATTGAATAATGAAGTAGAGGATGCGGTCGCCAAGTATACTTACGATGAGATTAATGAAAAATTTTCTTCCTTCAGCGTAAAATCCGCCCGCTCCAAGTGGCGAGGGGGAGGGCTTCCGGTCACGACAAAAATGTTAACACCCAAAGAGGTCCTTCAGGAAAAACACTGGCAGATTCGCGGCTCTTTTGCTAAAGTAGAACATCCCTCTTACGGAATCGTCACCTTACCTGTAACCGGCAAGTTGTCGAAAACGCCTTTAAGGGTCAAATGGCTTTCCGCTGATATTGGCGAAGATAATGAATATATTTTCAAAAAATACGGATTAGTGGAAAAAAAGTCCGGCTGAGCCATTATCATGCATTGACTAGACGATGATTGACCGCCTATGCCTGCGGTTTTGGCACAACATTTGGGCCATGATACGCCGATGTCAACGACATGCCGGCTGTTCGTCACGTCTGGCGAAAAAACCATTTAAACACAAAACATCCCAAGAACAATCCTGCGTTGCAGGCTGAATTTGAAAAAACTCTCCAAAGAATAAGCTGTCGGTTGCTTGAAAAATGAAGATCATTTCTTCCGGCGGTTGATATTTCAGGACCAAGCCCGCCCGGAGAAAATGATGGAATTATTAAGTCAATAATAATAAGTACCAATAAATAATTCTAAGGAGGAATCTGATGTATCAATTAACCAAACCGGACAATATAGTGGAAATGCTGGAGAAATCCATTCCAAAATTTGGACAGAGACCTTTTCTGGGAACGAAAAACAAGAAATTGAAACAATATGACTGGATAACATATGCTGATTTCGGATCACGCGTGGATAATGTCAGAAGCGGGTTGAGTCAGTTGGGTATCGCCAAAGACGATGCCGTAGGTATTATCTCGAATAACAGCACCGATTGGGCGGTATGTTTTTACGCTACTAGCGGTCTGGGTGCGAGGTTCGTGCCCATGTATGAGGCTGAATTGGTGCAAGTGTGGAAATACATAATAAATGACGCTAAAGTGAAGGTGCTTTTTATCACCAAGAAAGAAATATACGAGAAGATCAAAGACAGCATTTCTGCAATATCAACGTTAAAAAAAGTTATCCTGATGGAAGGCGATGGGCCGGATACGCTGGCGGATTTGGAAAAGAAAGGCGCAGCCCGGAAAGTAAAAAGCATCTATCCGGAACATTCGGCCATCTGCATTCTGATTTACACATCGGGAACTACCGGCGACCCGAAAGGCGTGCTCCTTTCCCAGGGCAACATAACGAGCAACGCTCATGCTACGACGGTTAACTTCCCGCACATGAATGAAAATGACAGGACACTATCCATCCTGCCCTGGGCGCATGTCTTCGGGCTGGCGGAACTTGTCACATACTGCCATCTGGGCGGATCAATAGGTTTCGCGGAAAGCGCAACGACCATCGGCGATGATTTGCTTCTGGTTAAGCCGACTTATCTTATTGCCGTACCCAGAGTCTTCAACCGGGTATATGACGGTTTATGGACGAAGATGAACGAAGAAGGCGGACTTCCCAGGAAATTGTTCGTTATGGGAGTGGAGAGCGCCAAGAAGAAACGAGAGCTTGCGGCACTAGGCAAATCCGATTTTATGACCAACCTGAAATTTAAAATTGCGGACGCTGTTGTTTTTAAGAAAATTCGGGAAAAACTCGGCGGCAGATTAACCGGATCCATGACTGGAAGCGCCGCGATGAATCCGGAAATTTCTCACTTTTTCTGGGATATGGGTATTCCCCTTTATGACGCTTACGGATTGACCGAGACCTCGCCGGGAGCAACCATGAACTGCCCGTCTAAATACAAGATCGGCAGCGTTGGCCCGGTGATGGACAAATGCAAGATAGTGATTGATAAATCTTTAGTCGGACCCGACGCCAAAGACGGGGAAATAATTATTTACGGACCTAACGTTATGCAGGGATATCATAACAAGCCCGAAGCTACAGCAGCCGTTATGACGCCTGACGGTGGATTTCGGACGGGCGACCGCGGACGTCTCGACGAGGAAGGCTTCCTTTTTATTACCGGAAGGCTTAAAGAGCAGTTTAAGCTGGAAAACGGCAAATATGTGTTCCCGGTAGCGATTGAAGAAGATATCAAGCTGAACCACTTCATTGAAAACGCCATGATTTACGGGGAAGGCCGGGAGTTTAATGTTTGTCTGATAATCCCGGATTTTATTGCGCTGGATAAATGGGCCGAAAAAAATAATCTCCCTAAGGATCATGATGAGCTCGTTAAAAGGGAAGAGGTAAAAAGATTTCTTGTAAGTGAAATAGCAAATACCCTCAAGGATAAATATGCCACGTATGAGATCCCGAAAAAATTCATATTTATGAGCGAACCTTTTACCCTGGCGAACGGCATGCTGACTCAGACCATGAAACTCAAGAGGCGCGTTGTCTTTGAAAAATGCAAGGATCAGATTGATGCATTATATGCAAAATAGATTTTCATTCCCTATTGCGTACAAGACGACACTTTAAAAAGCCCCTGAGGTGGTCGGCGTCCCATTTTTTCTGGCGATCGGCAGTGCAGGGCTCTGCGTACCGGAGTCAGTCTGTCAGCAAGGTTTGTGGGAGAAATATTAGTAAGACTGTTATATGCGACTAAAAATAACAGTGAGGCTATGGAATAAAATAATACTTGACAGTCAGACTATGTTATTTTATAATATAGTCACGTTTACCATAGGGAGCGATTCGTGACGGAAAACAGCAAGGTGAAAAGCAGAAAAGACAGGATCATGGAGGCCGCTCTGCGGATTTTTGCCGACAAGGGATTTCAGGATACTACGATTGCGGAGATCAGCAAAAAGGCGGGTGTTTCCGAAGCCACCGTATATGAGAATTTCGGCACTAAAGAAGATCTTCTGTTCGCCATACCCGAAAAGATAACAGTCGAAACCATCGCCGAGTTCGAGCACGTTCTTCCCTATATCAGAGGAACAGAGGCTCGGATCAGGGCTGTATTATGCAGCTATATCCGCCTCTATCGCGAAAATCCCGACTATTCGGCTCTGGTCCTGTTGCAACTTATGCCCAATAAGCGGTTCCGTCAGACCAAGGCCCATGCGACAGTCCGCAGATCTGCTCATATTGTTCTGGATTGCATCCGGGATGGTATTAAGGACGGCACCTTTAAAAAGAATGTAGATCCCTATATTCTCCGTGCCATGTTACTGGGCAGCATTGAGCATATGTTTATCCAGTGGCACCTCAAAGGATTATCAAAAAAGGAGCCCATAATGGATTTCCTGGATCCTTTGATGGAGGCCATATTGGATGGAATCAGAATGAAAAGCCAGGAATCAGGCCTGGTCCTGAGGTTGAATATAGACGATGCCAGAGTTCTGAATGAGTTGATGCAGAAAAAAGAAAAAATGGAAAAAAGAGAATCCGTGGTTTCCCGCAAGAACGCCGGGAAAGATAAACATTTGAGCAAAAAAAAGGAGTAATACCATGAGAACAAAAGAACAATACATTGCAGGGCTCCGGAAAATGAGACGCAATCTTTATCATGACGGCGAGAAGATCGACCGTGATGACGAACTTCAGCAACCTGTCCTGAACGTGATGGGTATGACGTTCGACGCCGTAAACGATCCGGAGTTGAAGGATCTGTGCACGGCCACCTCACATTTAACAGGCGAAACGATCAACCGCTTCTGTCATGTGCATCAAAGTACGGACGATCTTCACAAGAAGCAGGACATGACCCGCGCCCTGTGCCGGAAGGCGGGGATGTGCATTCAGCGCTGCATGGGCACTGATGCTCTCAACGCCGTCAACGCCGTTTCCTTTGAAGCGGACAAGGTGAACAGCGGGAATACCTCCTACTATAAAAACTTCCTGAAATGGCTTGAACGCTTCCAGAAAGAAGACCTCGTGGGAAGCTGCGCCCAGACGGATGTCAAGGGTGAGCGCCTGAAGCGGCCCATCCAGCAGACGGATCCCGACATGTATGTCCGCGTCGTGGAGAAGAAAAGTGATGGAATCGTCGTCCGAGGCTGCAAACTCCACATTTCCGAGGCCTCCATATCCGATGAGATACTCGTTGTTCCTACCCGCGCCTTGGGTCCCGATGAGAAGGACTACGCTGTGGCCTTTGCCGTTCCCTCTGATTACGAAGGAGTCAAGCAGGTCGTTACCATCCATAACATGCATGCGCGCAAACATATCAAGCGCGGGAATGATATAGGCTATGCCGACTCCTACGTCATCTTTGAGGACTGCTTTGTCCCCTGGGAACGGGTCTTCCTCTGCGGCGAAAACGATCATGGCGGCCTGTGCGCCCTGCTATTCGCCCTGTTCCACCGCCACAGCTACTCGGGATGCAAGCCCGCCATCGGAGACGTTTTCCTTGGCCTGGCAGCCCTGGCAGCAGAATACAATGGCATTGAAAAGACTCCCCATGTGAAGGAAATGCTGGCGGAGATCATCAAAGTATCAGAGCTGGGCTATGCCGCAGGTTTCACCGCCTCCAGCATGGGCAAGCCGGAGGTCATCATCCCGGGTATGGGCAGTTGCCCCTACGGTCCGGGCAGCTACATTCCCAACTCCATTTACTGCAATGTGGGTCGCTGTCTGACGGGAGAAGCGGTCTTTCATGAGCAGGAGCTTCTTTGCCGGATCGCTGGTGGACTCCCGGCTACCTTCCCCTACGAAGGAGATCTGGCCCATCCCGACCTGAAGGCGGTCCTGGAAAAATACCTTAACCGCAATCCCAAGGTTCCCGTGGAAGACCAGATTAAGTTCTGGATGACTCTGGGCGACTACACCATCGGTACTTTGGCCGGTGTTATGAACTATGGTAACTATCACGGCGGTGGATCTCCCATCATGGAGCAGATCGCCATCACTTCCCAGTACGACATTAAGTTGAGGAAAAAACTGGTGAAGACCCTGGCGGGGATCAAGAGCTGATCAACTCCAGATTATACCATTTTGCTTTCAAAGGATAACGCGACGACCCCGGCCTGCGCCGGGGCAGGCTGTGCCAACAAAGTTAGCCTGCGAGCGCGAATTGGTATTAGTTGAATTCTAATCTTCCTGTGAGCTCACCCCGGTAGCCGCTGTAATCCAAGCGGGTGCCGGGTTTGCGGCATGACTAGAGAGGAGATTGCGGCGATCATTTCACCGCCCGGAGAAGACAAAAGTAAGCACGAGGGCTGCGCCCGGATTAAATCCCGAATCGCCGTAACCCTTCGTTTTTGGATAAAGAACATCAAAGAATAAACAGGAGGCATACATGGAGTACCAGTACATATTGTTTCAGGCGGATAAGGGTATCGCCACTATCACGCTGAATCGACCGAAAGAGATGAACTGCATCAATTTTGAGATGGTTGAGGAAATCGCCGCTGCCGTTGACCGCTGCGAAAAAGATGAACAGATCCGGGCAGTAGTTGTAACCGGAGCAAGCCAGATGTTTTCCGCCGGAGACGACATCAAGATGATGGAACTCGCCAAGACTCTTTCGGCGCCGGAAGTAGCCCAGACGATCGAAACAAAGGCATATCCCGTAGTGATGAAACGTTTGATGGCCTTGCCGAAACCGGTCATTGCCTGTGTCAACGGCATTTGCTTCGGTGCGGGCGGAGAAATCGCCCTGGCCTGCGATTATATTATTGCCTCCGATCAGGCATCATTCGGCCAGTTATACATTAACCTCGGACTCATCGGGAACACGTACCTTCTTCCCAAGGCCGTCGGTGTGCGCAAAGCCCTCGAACTAATCTGGACAGGCAAGATTATCAATGCCGAAGAAGCGCTCCGACTAGGCATGATCAACAAAGTTGTCCCGGCGGCGTCACTGGAAGAAGAAACAGCTAAACTGGCGGGTCGTATGGCCAAAGGTCCGACACTGGCCTATGGTTATGCCAAGAAGACCATCTATGGAAGCCTGAATATGGAGGCGGACGAGGCCATCAAACTGATGACGGACGCGCAGGGAAAGCTTATGAAGACAACCGATCATGTGGAAGGCGTTCAAGCCTTCACCCAACGGAGGAAGCCCGCCTTTACCGGCGCATGAAATAATTTACATAAGGAGATAGATTGTGAAACCGGAAGATATTCAACGCATCCTGATCATCGGCGGCGGCACCATGGGCCGGCAGATCGCCCTCCATTTCGCCATGTACGGCTGCAACGTCGTAATCTACGATATCCAGGAGGAATTACTGACCAAGGCTTTGGCGATTATTCAAAAGATGGCCGGAACCTATGTTCGCTTAAAACGGATTACCCAGGAGGAGGCCCAGGCGGCGATTGGCCGGATCAAGACCACGACGGTTCCGGAAGAGGCGGCTACGGATATCGACTTGGTCAGTGAATCAGTTCCCGAAGACCCCGTCCTGAAAGGGAATGTTTTTTCCCTTTTTCACACTCTCTGTCCACCCCGCACCATCTTCACCACGAACACTTCCACCCTGCTGCCGTCCATGTTTGCCTCGGCAACGGGAAGGCCCGGCAAGTTTCTCGCCCTCCACTTCCACGATCTCCGCACAAACACCGTTGTCGATATCATGCCCCATCCCGGAACCGATGAAGAAGCGATTCATGCCGTTCAGGGTTTCGCGAAGCGAATGGGACTTATCGATATTATGCTCGGCAAGGAAAGCAGCGGCTATGTGTTCAATGCCATGCTCCGGGCTTTTCTCGAATCGGCGCAAACCCTCGCCGCCAACGGTATCTCATCCATTGAAGATATAGACAGGTCCTGGATGGGAGTTATGAATATGCCGGTAGGTCCCTTCGGACTGATGGACAGCATCGGCATCGATACAGCGTGGAAGGTTACGGCTTACTGGGCAAAACAAACCGGCGACGCGCAATTACAGAAAAATGCCGACTTTCTGAAACAGTTTGTGGATCGGGGTGAGGTCGGCCAGAAAACAGGAAAAGGATTTTATCGGTACCCCGGTCCGTTGTTCCGACAACCGGGATTCATCGCCGGTCACGCTATTTGACGGGGAAACGCCAGTGTTTCCTATAAAATAACGCAGGGAGGAGGAAGACATGAGTAATTTATTGGTGAATATGAGAGATCAGCAATTCCTGCTTTTTGAGCAGCTGGGCATCGAGAAGCTGTTTGCGACGGAGAAGTATAAGGATTTCTCCAAGGATGATGTGATGATGCTGCTGACCGAAGCGGAGAAAATGGCCGTCAATGTCATTTTGCCGACCAATGTCATCGGCGACAGGGAAGGCTGCACCTTCAAGGACGGCAAGGTAACAGTACCGGCGATATTCCATGATGCCTACCAGAAGTTCGTTGAAGCCGGCTGGCTTTGCCCCTCCCGGTGTGTCGATGTGGGGGGACAGGGAATGCCTCTTCTCATGAGCAATGCCTGTTCGGAACTTTTTGTGGCGGCCAACTATCCCTTTACTATGTACCCGGGATTGACCAACGGAGCGGCCGCCCTCATTGAAAATTTCGGTACTGAAGAGCAAAAGAGCAAATACATGGTCAAGATGTATGCCGGGCAATGGGGCGGAACCATGTGCCTCACGGAACCGGGCGCGGGCAGCGATGTCGGGGCGCTGAAAGCGACGGCGAAAAGACTGCCGGACGGCACCTACAGCATTACAGGGACCAAGTGCTTTATCTCCAGCGGTGATCACGATCTCACGGAGAATATCATTCATCCCGTCCTGGCCAGAATTGAAGGTGATGCTCCCGGTACGGCGGGCATCTCCATTTTCATTGTTCCGAAGTTTAAGGTCAAAGATGACGGAACTATCGGCGGCAGTAACGACGTGCAAACGGGTAATATCGAGCACAAGATGGGCATTCACGGCAATGCAACCTGTACGCTCAACTTCGGCGACAACGGGAGCTGCATCGGCGAACTCCTCGGCAAGGAGCGGGAAGGTTTGAAGGTCATGTTCCAGTTGATGAACGAAGCCCGCATCGAAGTCGGCTATCAGGCTCTGGGCACAGCAAGCGCCTGCCTGGAGCGCTCCGTCCAGTATGCCAAGGAAAGAATCCAGAGCACGCCCGTCTGGGAAATGAAGAATCCCGAAGCCAAGGCCGTTGCCATTATTCAACATCCGGATGTCCGCCGGGATCTCCTCTGGATGAAATCCCGCGTGGAAGCCATGCGGGCCATTCTTTACTACTCTTCCTACTGCCTCGATGTGGCGGAATCCACCGAATCCAAGCCGGAGCACGATAAATGGAAGGGCATGGCCGAGCTGCTGATTCCCGTATGCAAGGCCTGGGTTTCCGACAACGCCATGATCGTTTGTTCCAAGGCGATGGATGTGCACGGCGGTTACGGCTTCTGCGCCGAGTATCCCGTCGAGCAGTATCTGAGGGACTGCAAGATCACCACCATCTACGAGGGCACCAACGGCATCCAGAGTCTCGATCTGGTAGGCCGCAAGCTTGGTTCCAAAAAAGGCGCCAATGTAATGAATCTCGTTGGTGAAATCATGGCGACCATTGGCCAGGCCAAGGCCAACGCAAGCCTGAAGGCCTATGCGTCCGCCCTGGAAGAGGCGTGCAATGCCATTATCGACCTGACCATGACCTTCGGCCAGCTAGGCAAAAGCGGCGGCTTTCTTCTTCCCATCCTCAACGCGTCGCCGTTCATGGATGCTTTCGGCGATCTCGTGGCGGGCAATATCCTGATGCAGGCGGCGCTGATTGCCGAAGAAAAGCTTGCGGGTATTTACCAGGCGAAGGGCGCTGATACGATTGGCAAGCAACGCGCCCTTGTCCATGGGGATCCTGATGTGGCCTTCTATACAGGGAAAGTCTCTTCAGCGAAATTTTTTGCCAATGAAGCCCTCACAACGGTGAAGGCCCGGTGTGAAGCGATCAAGTTTGGCGACAGATCTACTCTGGAGATTGCCGACGAATCATTCGCTTCTTAACATTTTCATTCTATCAACCCCGTCTTGTGGTCGTCCATAAGCGGACGATGGGACACAAGGCGGGGTTTAAAAAAACATCAACAAGGAGGATCATTATGTCATATGCAATTAAGAAAGCCGCCGTCCTGGGGGCAGGTGTCATGGGCGCCACAATAGCAGCCCATCTGACTAATGCGGGCATCGAGTGCTGTCTGCTGGATATCGTGCCTTTCGAGCTGACGGAAGCGGACAAGAAGAAAGGGTTGACCGAGCAGAGCCCCGCCTGGCGCAACCGCTTCGCCGCTGCCGGCCTGGCCGGCGTGACCAAATCAAAGCCCGCCAGTTTCTTTACCAAAAAGAACGCGTCCATGATCAAGATCGGCAACTTTGAGGACAATCTGGGCTGGCTGGCCGATGTGGACTGGATTTGCGAAGTCGTTATCGAAAACCTGAAAATCAAACAGGAACTCTTTGCCAAAGTCGAAAAGATCGTAAAGCCCACCTGTATCATTTCCACCAATACATCGGGGATTCCCATCAAGGACATCTCCGCTAATTTCAGTGCCAGCCTGAAGGAACGCTTTCTGGGCACCCACTTTTTCAATCCGCCCCGCTACATGAAACTGCTGGAGATCATTCCGGGCAAGGAAACGAAGAAGGACATCGTCGACTACATGGTTAGCTTCTCCGAGGAACGCCTGGGCAAAGGCGTCGTCATCTGCAAGGACGTTCCCAACTTCATCGGAAACCGTATCGGAACGTACGATCTGACGAACGCCATCCGCATTATGGTGGAGAAGAAGATGAAAATCGATGAAGTGGACGCCATCATCAGCAAAGCCGTCGGTCGTCCCGGCACGGCTATCTTCGGCACCCTGGATCTTGTCGGACTCGACACGGGCTATCATGTCATGAAGAACCTCTACGAAGCAGTTAAGGACGATGAATCGCGTGATGTGTTCATTCCCGTCGATTTTCTTTCCAAAATGATGGAAAATAAGTGGTTGGGCAACAAGACGAAGCAGGGCTTCTACAAGAAGACCAAGGATGATAAAGGCAAAACCGTCAAAATGGTTCTGGACTACAACACCATGGAATACATTCCTGCGGGCAAGCCAAAATTTGATTCCCTCTCCGAAGCCAAGAAGAAGGGCGAGGAAGGCGTGGGCGCCATGGCCAGATCACTGTTCAACGGAAATGATGCGGCCGCCGACCTCATCCGGGAATATTTCTGCAACAATTTCATCTATGCCGCCAACCGTGTACCCGAGATCTGCGACAATATCGTGGCTGTCGACAACGCCATGAAGTGGGGTTATAACCACCAGCTAGGACCCTTCGAGTTGTGGGATGCCGTCGGCGTGAAAGACGTTGTTGCCGTCATGAAGAAGCTCGAGAAGAAGGTGCCCAAGAAGATCGAAGAAATGCTGAAAGCCGGTTGCGAATCCTTCTACGTTAAGAAGAAAGACGGCCTGTACTGCTATGACTTTGCGGCCAAGGACTATGTGAAGATCGAGGATAACCAGAAGATCATCCTCCTGCCCGCCCTGAAAGACCGGGAAAAGGTTATCAAATCCAATGAGAGCGCCACCCTGGTCGATATCGGCGACGGTGTGGCCTGTCTGGAGTTCCACACGAAAATGAACGCTGTGGATGACGGTCTGGTGGAAATGATCTTTACCGGTTGTGATATAGTGGAAAAGGATTTTGCCGGCATGGTGGTGGGCAACCACGCCGCCAATTTCTCTGCCGGCGCCAATATCTTTAAGATTCTCGTGGCCTGCCAGGGCGGACAGTGGGATGTCCTGGCGAAACTCAGCTCCGAATTCCAGAACGCCAATATGCGGATGAAGTATCTCTCCACGCCCGTGGTTACTGCTCCTGCCGGATTGACCCTCGGCGGCGGCTGCGAGATGGCGATGCACGGCGCGAAATGCCAACCCTGTGGTGAGACCTACATGGGGCTTGTCGAAGTCGGCGTGGGCGTCATTCCCGGTGGCGGCGGCTGTAAGGAAATTGCCCTGCGTCTAACCGAAGGCATTCCGACCGGTGCCATTGAGGCTGGTCTGAACATTCAGCAGTATTATACCAAGGCCTTCGAGAACATCGCCCTGGCGAAGGTGTCCACAAGCGCCGTCGAGGCCATGGATCTGGGCTACATCCGCAAGACGGAGAACATCAGCATGAACAGGGATCAGCAACTCTGGGACGCCAAGCAGCTAGTTCTCGGCATGTCCAGATTCTACAAGGCGCCCAGGCCGGCTATGATTCCCGTTATGGGCGAGAACTTCCGAGGCCTCATCGAGGCAGCACTCTACAATATGAAAGCAGGCAATTACATCTCGGAATATGATGTCCACGTAGCCAGAAAAGTGGCCTATATTCTCTCCGGCGGCGACTGCCCCGAAGGAACGTATGTCTCGGAACAGGAACTTCTGGATCTGGAAAGAGAAGCCTTCCTGAGTCTCTGCGGCGAGCAAAAAACCCAGGATCGCATTACGCACATGTTGACAACGGGCAAACCCCTGCGCAACTAAAAATTTATCATTGACAGGACGCCGGCTTTAAGAGCCGGCGCCCGTTACATACAAGGAGGAACATCATGAGAGAAGCTGTCATTGTCGAAGCCGTCAGAAGTGCCGGTGGACGTTCAAAAAGAGGCGGTCTTGCCGCAACCCGATCGGATGAAATCGGCATTCAAGTTATAAAAGGTTTGCTGGCCAGAGTACCCCAACTGGATCCCGCAGATGTTGACGATCTTATTTGTGGCTGTGCTTTCCCGGAAGGGGAGCAGGGCATGCAGATGGGAAAGATTCTTGCTGTTGGCGCCGGTCTGCCTGAGTCTGCATCCGGCATGACCATCAACCGTTTCTGCTCTTCGGGCGTGCAGTCTATCGCCGATGCAACAGCCAAGATCAACATGGGCTGGTCCGACGTCATTATTGCCGGCGGCTGTGAATCCATGTCCCACATTCCCATGGGGGGCTCCATCATGCGTCCCAACGTAGATTGGCCCAGTGATGCACCCTGGGTATACATCTCCATGGGTATGACGGCGGAAAACATTGCCGCCAACTACAAGATATCCCGGGAAGACATGGACGCCATGGGCATGGAGAGCAACCGGAGGGCTTATGAAGCCATTAAGGCCGGGAAGTTCAAAGGGGAAATCATTCCCATCAATGCTTTCAAATACAAGACAACCAAGAGCGGGAAGCGTATCCGCGAAACATTCGTTTTCGATACGGATGACGGCGTGAGATGGCCGGTTTCACTGGCTGATATGGCCAAACTGAAATCCCCCTTTGCGGCCGGCGGATCCTGCACGGCGGCAAACTCGTCCCAGACAACCGACGGCGCCGGCTTTGCCCTCGTCATGACGGCAGAGAAGGCCAAGGCCATCGGCGTGAAGCCTCTGGCGAAACTGACCAACTATGCCGTAGCGGGCTGCAAGCCCGAAGAAATGGGCGTTGGCCCGAAGTACGCCATTCCCAAGGTCCTCAAGCAGGCGGGACTGACAACCAAAGATATCGACCTCTTCGAGATCAACGAAGCCTTTGCAGCACAGGCCCTGTATTGCATCCGCGAGATCGGCATCGAGGACAGGCTCAAATCCGGCGATATTAACCCCAACGGCGGCGCCATCGCCCTGGGTCATCCCCTGGGAGCATCGGGCGCCAAACTGACGGCACAGCTGCTTCATGAAATGAAACGCCGCAAGGCGAAGCGCGGTATCGTCTCCATGTGTATCGGTGGCGGCATGGGCGCCGCGGCTATATTTGAGATGCTGTAAGGGCGTTTTTTTGTAGCTTGAGGCCGTTTTTCGAATGCAGAGAAGAACCTTCAGTGGGAACAGGTTTTCCACTGAAGGTTTCTCCTGATCTCCACCTGCATCTGGGATAAAAATTACACCCACATCAAAAAGTACAACCCCGAAACCCCGCCGGCGGGCAACACGCAAAAAACCCATAGAGACACCAAGGTTAATTGCAACCCGGTCTCGAAGGCTGCAAACCAGACGTCGTCCCGGCAAAGGCCGCAAACCAGAACGGTTGATAAATATGCCGGATTTCTGGTCAAGAGACCGTGTCATAATTGCAAAAGCGCTATCAATATAGTGTCGCCGATGAATACCCTGAAGGGCACGCGAATCGGCATCCAGACGTCGTCCCGACGAAAGTCGGGAACCAGATATGATAATACTGGATTCCCCCGTATCATGTACGGGGCAGGCTCTTCGTCGCGCTTCGCTGGAATATGATCCGGCAGCCTACCCGGCGCATGAGACTGTGTCGTAATAGGATAAATTGCCATTTCGTGTCCTCCGCTGGCGGAGGTGTCACGAGGTGACGGAGGTGGACTAAGGAGTGCCAATGTGTAACTTATTAATATTACAGCCACTTAAAAAACATCCACCCCCTTGC
>JANYAY010000169.1 GCA_025361065.1 Deltaproteobacteria bacterium | reverse complement strand
GCAAGGGGGTGGATGTTTTTTAAGTGGCTGTAATATTAATAAGTTACACATTGGCACTCCTTAGTCCACCTCCGTCACCTCGTGACACCTCCGCCAGCGGAGGACACGAAATGGCAATTTATCCTATTACGACACAGTCTCCTGCGCCGGGGTGGGCTGTGCCAACAAAGTTAGCTAAAGAATGCGACTTGGTATAATTAGGACTAAATGCCCGGCAGGTATATCATGGGAAATTTATCCAATGGCTTATAAAGAATAACGTTGGAAATAGCTTCTGCTCGAAAAATTACCGGCCATGGAGCAATGACAGCGAGAAATTATTTTTCCTACACTTTCCGGTGTGCTTTGTTCCGTGGCAATTTATTCTCCGTATTCAAGCTTGGCCTTCTCTTGCCGATAATCAATTAAAGGAGGACAAATTTATGCCGTCCGCTTTTGGTATCGCACTGAGTGCATTAAAGGTCTTTTCTACTAAGATCGATGTAAACGCCAACAATGTCGCCAATTTGGAAACAAACAATTTCCAAAAAAGCCGTGTCGAGCTTCAAGAGGCAGCCAACGGTGGCGTGGAAGTAACGATTAGCAGCATTAATACTCCGGGCATGGTTATTGATCACAATGAGCGCACCGGAAGAGCGCAGCAGGAATCAAATGTGAACCTGGAAGAAGAAATTGCCAATCAAATTGTCGCTCAATATTCGTATGAGGCCAATATCCTGACTCTCAAAACAGCCGCCGAAATGCAAAAAGAGCTTCTCAATATCAAAGCTTAAACTTTGCTTTTTTCTTTTATAGCCTTAATCAAGGGCCCGTCCGCCCGCCAGGTCCAGCAGGTGTCCGCAATCATATGGATCATGTCGGCTATGAATCCGGAAGATTTCTGCAGTTTGTAGGCGGCGTATCCCTGTATGGTTGGGGCGCCCATTGCTGTCAGAAGCGCCACCAGATGGTTACACCCCTGTCCCCGACCCACCAGTTCCTTTACTTTCATTGTAAATCCGCCGGTAATTCGTAATCCCTTGACACCCTCGATACTGTTGATGGTCTCCAGGCATTCTTCACGGGGAACGCAAGGCATTTCCACGTGCAGATCATCGATCTCCATGGTTGCTTTGCAAACGAGCAAATGAATGATCATCTGATGCAATATGCCGGGCGGCCTTTTTTCACCCGTGGCCAGATGGTATTCCTGAAAGCGATGATCCGTCAAACATCCCTCTACGGCTAATCTCTGTTCGTCATATTCGTAAGTACTCACCTCTATGGTTCGGGTGTGATATTTTTCCCCCTTCGGTTTCCCAAACAAGCTCATCGTGCTTTTTCTCCTCTGCCTGTAATTTCTTAATGTCAGTGTAAGAATGTATATAGATAACGGCCTTGTGTGTCAATCCAATATCAACCATTGGTTACCCTGCGGCAGGCATCTGTCAGATGCGCTTGCCAAGGGATTAGGCAAACGTGACACTCTCCCGAACTGATTCCCAATAATGGCGAGAATGGCCACTCCGGTAAGGGACGCAATTGTTACAACGGAAAATAAAAAATACGAATATGTATTAATTTTACCGGCGCGACAATCGGGCCCGGACAGCATGAGTACAATATTGTTTCTAAAATAACCATGTAATTTCATTTGCTTGCCTTACCAGAACAAAAGTATCACTGGTTTAATAATAATTTCTACATTTATGTGGCAAGCTATTTGCTCTCTGGGAATGATTAGGACGGGATCAAATCAACAACCTCGCGAGCTCGCTTCCGAGGTATGAAATGAACGTCATTATATCCAAGCCCGCTGCGGAGAACGAACACTGGTCCCGCGTGAGCGGGATATCAGCCATAAGGGGGCATCATGAACGAAACTTTGCAAAACTTACAATTTTCCAGCAACACGCTTTTTCTGATGCTGGGCGCAGTCATGATTTTTGCCATGCACGCCGGCTTTGCTTTCCTGGAGGTAGGCACTGTGCGGCAGAAAAATCAGGTCAATGCGCTGGTGAAAATTATTACGGACTGGTCGGCTTCAACGGTGGTTTATTTTTTGATCGGCTTTCCCATTGCCTATGGAATAAATTTCTGGATGGACGCCGGAAGCCTTTCCAATCTGCTGGGCGGCAAGGTTGTTGCGGGGGCGCGGGGCTTTGATCTGGTCCATTGCTTCTTCCTGACAACTTTTGCCGCCTGTATCCCCGCGATAATTTCCGGCGGCATTGCCGAGCGGGCGAAATTCTGGCCGCAATTTATAGCGGGGGCCATACTGGCGGGACTTTGCTATCCCCTGTTTGAATCGGTGATCTGGGGACGCTTTACTTTTTTTCAGGATTGGCTTTTGGCCGGCACCGGAGCAAAGTTTCATGACTACGCGGGCTCCGTTGTTGTGCATTCGATGGGCGGCTGGCTGGCACTTCCGGCAATAATTATTTTAGGCCAGCGCATCGGCCGCTGGAGCAATGGGGTGAGCCAGGGTATTCCTGTTTCCAACATTCCGTTTATGGCGCTGGGCAGCTGGATTTTAGCTATCGGCTGGTTCGGGTTCAATGTGATGAGCGCTCAGGACATCGCCGGGATCAGCGGCCTGGTTGCCGTCAATTCACTTTTCGCCATGGTGGGCGGAATCCTTTTTGCTCTGCTATTCTCCAAAAACGATCCCGGCTTCATCCACAACGGTGCGCTGGCCGGACTGATTGCCATTTGTTCCGGTTCCGACGTGGTTCATCCGTTTGGCGCTTTTTTCGTCGGCGGTATTGCGGCGATCATCTTCATATTCGGCTTCCAGATAGAAACGGAAAAAATGAAAATTGATGATGTGCTGGGAGTCTGGCCTTTGCACGGCATCACCGGCTCCTGGGGAGGGCTGGCGACAGGAATATTCGGACAGAAATTCTTTGGCGGGACCGGCGATGTATCTTTTGTGGCCCAGGTTTGCGGAACGGTTGCCGCCATTATTCTTGCATTGTCTGTGGGCACAGTGGTTTATCTGGCGTTGAAAAATACTGTCGGCATACGTCTCAGCCGGGAAGAAGAAATGCAAGGGGCAGATTTAAGCCTTCATAAGGTTGGCGCTTATCCGGAAAGGGATATTCGAGGCTGATCCGCAGCAGGGCAGGCTCGCGGGAAATCCCAAGAGCATGCATTATAAGGTAAAACAATATATACTCCAACAATATAAGGAGGAATTCAGATGAAATATATCATTGCTGTTATTCAACCGACGCGGCTGGAAGCTGTTAAAGAAGCTTTAAGTCATATCGAAGTTTTTCGTTTAACCGTAACTGATGTTCAGGGAGTAGGGCGGCAAAAAGGGCATACGGAATCATATCGCGGCCATGAATATCGCATAAATTTTATCCGCAAAGTCAAACTGGAAATTGCCGTTGACGACAAATTTGTTGAACCGACGATTAAAGCTATTGCTCAGGCGGCGCGCACCGGGTCCGAAGGAAAAATCGGCGACGGGAAAATATTTATGTTGCCGCTGGAGGACGTCATGCGCATCAGTACGGGCGAACGCGGGCCGGAGGCGATATAATCGAAAGCTTTGGACAAACTCATCTCTCAATATAAAGAAAAAGTCATCTCGGGACGCGAAAACCGGTTTGGCTCAAAACAAAGATTGAATGCACCGCTGGCAACCATTCATGCCTATTGCCGCGATGCCGATAAAATATTGCGGGAAATTTACAGCCGGATCATTGATGCCGGGGGAGCGGACCGGGACTTCTGTTTAGTGGCGCTGGGCGGCTACGGCCGCAATGAGCTTTGGCCTTACTCCGATATTGATGTTCTGATGCTCCATGAAAACAAGCACCGTTCAGCCAAACTGACCGATTTTGTCCATATTTTATGGAACATTGGTTACACGCCGGGCTCAGTTGTGCGAACAGTAGACGAATGCGCGGCGATAATCGGCGATGACCTCGCGACGGATACCGCTATGCTGGAATCCCGTTATGTCTGCGGTAATCGTGATCTTTTCCACAGGTTGCAAAACAAATGCATCCGCCCGCATTTTGCAAAAAACAAGAAGACTTACTTAGAAGAAATATCTGCTTCTTTGCGGGAAGGTCTCTATTCTTCGGAAAATTCGCTTTACCGGATTGAACCTGACATCAAAAACGGCATCTGCACCCTGCGTGATTGCCAACGTCTGCTCTGGGCGGAGCGCATCCACAACGGCATTTCAAAAATTGCCGACCTCCATACAAAGTCGGGATTTTCCCAAAACGAAACAAAAAGATTTGCGGCAAATTATTCATATCTTGCCGGACTGCGGACAGAGCTGCATCTGATTTGCGGTATGCGTATTGATGTTCTGGAAACAGGATTGCAAAAAGAAATTGCCTCGCGCTATGGTTTCCCTCCAAACGATGCCGGCGCCCTGATGGAAAAATTTTTTAAAACCGTGCGGGACATCCGCTGGTCGCTGCTTTCATTTCTGGAAAAAGATTTGTCCGGCAAGAGTCTGTGGCGCAGCATGCGCAGACGGGTGAGCGCTCTCTCCATTGCACCGGGTATCGGCCTTCTCGACGGCATCATTTTTCCGGTGCATAAAAAAGATATCCGCCTGGAAACGGGTTACTCGATTGTTCAGCTCTTTCAAAGCGCCTTGACCTGTCAGGCGACATTAAGTGTGGAGTTGCGCAACAGAATTCGGAAGGCGGTTGACGCCGTCAATCCGGATGAATTTAAATCCAAGATCGTCGATGATTTGTTTCTGGCGATCCTGGCCTGGCCTTCGGCAATCGGCCAGCTATTACTGGTAATGCAGGAAACAGGCCTGCTGGGGAAACTGCTGCCGCCCTTTGATGCCCTGACCTGCAAGGTAGAATACGATCAATATCATGAATATACGCTCGATCAGCATATCCTGCTGGCCTGCTTAACCTGTGATGAAATGATTAATGATCAGGATCCCCGGATTTGTGATCTCAGCCGTTCCATATCGGACAAGTTGATTTTGCGTTTGGCGGTGCTTTTGCATGATATCGGTAAAGTTCAGGAAGGCGATCATGTGCAAAACGGAGCCGTTATTGCGGAAAATATTTGCCAGCGCCTGGGATTGACGGAAACGCAAACTGAACAAGTTCGGTTTCTGGTGTACCATCATCTCGACATGTCGAATCTGTCTTTGCTCCGAGAGCTCGACAGCAATAATATCGGCCACTTTGCGCGGGAAGTGGCAAGCCCCGATATGCTGGACATGCTTTATATTTTGACGATTGCCGATATTCGCAGTGTGGGGCCGAATACCTGGACGGGATGGAAAGCATACCAACTGGAGCAATTGCATGATCGTGTCGGGCAGGCTTTGCGGGAGCCTGAGGCCGCCCCGGAACCTGCTTTGCTCCCAACCGGGGTGTTAATTCCTGATCCCTCCTATCTGCATTATACGATGCCCGAAGACAGAATCAAGCATCAGCAATGGCTTGCCGAAATAGGCGGCAAGGGATTTCAACTGCACCACGAATCTTTTACCGGTTTTGAGCGCCTTACGGTTTGTTCAGTTGACCGCGCCGGTTTTTTAAGCGATGTGATCGGCTGCATTGCCGCCGAAGGCTGCAACATATTAAGTGCTCGTATTTATTCTACTGTCGACGGCAAGGTGTTGGACATTTTTCATCTCGAGCCGCCGGAGCGGCCGCGCATTACGGTACAAAAAAGAATCAACAACATCTATCGCAAGTGGGGATTAATTCAGGAGGGCAGGACGACTGCCGATGAATTGGCCGGCGAGCGCATTGCCCTTTATCCGCCCGCAGTGCTGCGTTTGGGACAATCTGCCCAAAAAGTAGAAATTCAAGTCAACAATGGCGATTCGCAGGTTTACACAATTATTGAAATCGATACCGCCGATAATTTTGGTTTACTGCACAAGATTGCCCGCTGTTTTCATGAAAATAATGTGAATGTTGTCTCCGCCCGTCTGTCGACACGAAACGACCGGGCGGTGGATGTTTTCTACGTCACCGATCAGCACAAACGAAAAATCACCGGCCCCGACTCTCTGGAACGACTGGTGAACAATATGACTCTGGCGCTGCGAGGCAAATAGATTGACGCTTCGGTAATTATTGTTTCTTTGTCCGTAATGTAGTATCCTGAAAGAAATGCTGAATAAATCAGGGGTGGTATAGCATGCCGGATAAGTATGATGTGATTGTTGTCGGCGGGGGGCCGGGAGGTCTGGAAGCGGCAAAATTGGCGGCGGGAGCCGGGAAGCGCGCGCTGATTATTGAGAAAACCGGTTGGGGCGGCACCTGCACGCATAAAGGCTGCATTCCCACTAAAGCTCTGCTTACCTGCAGCAAATATTATGCAGATTTAAAAAAACTCAAAAGATTAGGAATCAATCTTGCGTCCGCCACCTTTGATTTTTCCGCCATAAAAAAGCATCAGCAGCAAATAGTAAAAGTTGCGGCGCTGGGCGCTCAAAAAACGCTCGAAGATGCCGGGGTGGAAACAAAAGTGGGGACGGGTGAAATTCTTTCACCGCAGGAAGTAAAATTTTCCGATCAATCAGGCCAAACTCAAATTATCTCTACCGACAACATCGTTGTCGCCTGGGGTTCCGAGCCGCAGGTTATCCCCGGCATCAAGATCTCGTCGCGCATTCTTACTTCCGACGGCATTTTGAATCTCCAGGCTCTTCCTCGGAGCATTGTCATTGTCGGCGGCAGTTTCATCGGAATAGAATTTGCAACATTTTTTGCACAATTAGGCGCACAGGTGACTTTAATAGAACTATTGGATAATATTTTGCCGCAGGAAGACGAAGAAGCTTCAGGCTTTTTGCAGCAGGAATTAGCCCGTGTCGGTATTGCCGTCCATAACTCGACCGGGCTTACCGGCCTTAAAGAAACGGACAGCGGTGTCGCCATCCAGGCGCAAAAGAAATCTGAACAATTGGAATGGAATGCCGATTATGTTTTGCTTTGCACCGGCCGGAAGCCGCAATTGTTGGAAGCCGAGTTAATAAATTGCGGTATCGCTTATGACCGCATGGGGATAAAAGTTAATAAAAATATGATGACCACTGTGCCGGGCATTTATGCCGTAGGCGATATAACCGGCGGGATGATGCTTGCCCATCGGGCCACACAGCAGGGAAAAGTCGCCGCGGCAAATATTTGCCGGTATGAGGCGCCGCCGTATAATGAACGCCATATCCCTTCCGCCGTCTATAGCCATCCCCAAATTGCCCGCGTGGGGCTGACTGCAAAGCAGGCCGAGGCCGAAGGTTTAGCGATTGAAGTTGTTAAATCCAGTTACAGCGCTAATATTATTGCCCGTGCTGAACTTATGGGGCAGGGTTTTGTGAAAGCCATCTTTTGCCGGGATAAAATCATCGGCGCAACTATTGCCGGTGATCACGCCGCGGATCTCATCGTTCCCTTGACCCTCGCGGTATCCAATGAACTGACAAGAAAGCAACTCAAGGGCTGGGTTATTCCTCATCCGACATTGAGTGAAATCCTGTTACCATTAATCGACGGCTGACGGGAGAAGGCAATTCGGAGAAATAAGCAGGTTGCCCGGTAAGAAGAACTGTGTCGTAATGACAGGTAGCGATTGGGCTTCACACGTGATGTCCCCCGCCGGCGGGGGATTAAGGGGGTGGACGCGTTAATATGGCCCTAATGTTAATAAGTTATTGATTTGACGTAATTTATCCACCTCCGCCAGCGGAGGACATGGAAGAACAAAAATAGTAATTATGACACATTATTCATGCCGGGCAATAACAATGGTTTAGAGCGTCGCCGCTACAGCTGATAAATTCAATCATCTAGGACACCGGTTCACAGTGCAACATTATTCACCGGCGAACGATGCTATGTATTTAGCAGCGCTTTCACCGGCCATATATCCTGTCGAAAATGCGGCCTGCAAATTGTAGCCGCCGGTATCGGCGTCGATATCGATGATTTCACCGCAAAAGTAAACTCCCGGGATTAATTTGGAAGCCATTGTCCGGGGATCAATTTCGCGAAGTTCCACACCGCCGGCGGTAACTATGGCGCGGGCCAAAGGCAATGCGGACTTTATATTAAAGCGCAAAGCTTTCAGTTGTTCGATAATCATCTCTTTTTCCGGGCCATTAATCTGATGCGCCTGTTTTTCCGGATCAATACCGGCGAGAGCAACAAAGGGCTCAATCATTTTGCCGGGCAGATATTCCTGAATAATGCTGCCTATTTTTCTTTTGCCGTAATTGTCAAAATCTTTTTGCAGTCGTCCGCGGAGCTGTTCGCGCCGGAGTGCCGGTTTTAAATCAATCAATATTGATACCGGACCATTTTCCAGCGCTTCCACAACGGCCAGGCTCATCAGCAGAATAATCGGTCCACCCAGGCCAAAGTGGGTAAAGAGCATTTCCCCGAAACGGCTTTCGATGACCGGTGCATGGGGTAATTTTTTCTCGCCGCGGCCATAGTTGACCTGCGGCGTCAACTGTGCATCAATCTCCCGGGCCTTGCCCTGAAAAGCTGTGGCCCGGATATTGCGCAGGCTTACTCCCTGCATAGATTTGGCCAGATCTATTTCCTCAACTATCAGTGGCACCAGCGCCGGCTTCAGGGCTGTAATATTGTGTCCCAATGCGGCGCTGATCTTATAACCATCGCCTGTCGACCCTGTTTGCGGCCAGGAAGCTCCTCCCGTTGCTAAAATTACGGAATTTGCCGAATAATTGCCCCGGGAAGTTTGAACTGCAAAAGATCCATTTTCCCCCTGGGCGATTGTGGTTACTTTAGCATTTAATTCCGTCTGCACTTTATGGTCGTCGCGGTAATGTTCCAGTGCTCGCACAACATCATGGGCATCATCAGAGACAGGAAAAATCCGGCCTCCTCTTTCCAGTTTGGCCTCAACGCCATAACCCGCAAAGAAACTCAGTAACTCGGGGCGGAAGAAATGATGAAAAGCATTGTAGAGAAAACGGCCGTTTACGCCATACATGGCAATGAAATTCTGCAATTCGGCATCGTTGGTCAGGTTGCAGCGCGTTTTCCCGCTGACCAGGATTTTTTTACCGCAGCCGTCCGTCTTTTCCAGAAGCAATACTTTAGCCCCGAGCTGACCGGCCCGTCCTGCGGCCATGAGGCCTGCGGCGCCACCGCCAACTACGATGATATCAAAAGACATTTTCTTTTCCCGCAGCATTTGCTTTCCCTTATCAAAAGTTGCGTCGGAATAACATGAAAAAGCTGATCCGGTCAATCTATCAAAAATGCTGCAGGAGAATTCTCACAATCTTAAAGGAGATCAATTAACGGATAACAATCATCCTGCTGTTGAATTATTCCCCACCCGGTGGGGAATAATTCCCCTCTTATGGCGGGAAAAGAAAGCAGATAAAATAAAGTAAAATATCATAGTAAACAATTTCAACAACATAAGAGAGATTGGAAACATTTATCAGGTTGGCATATAGATTGCTAATACCCTTCTGAAATTCACGGAGGTAGCAGGGAATGAAAAAAGCTTTGGTATATATAATTGGCGCAGCTTTTTTATTATCAGCAATAGCATTTGCTGCCGATAAACCCGCTTCCACTGCGGCCGCTGCCGATCAGGTTAAGGTCAGTCCCGTAAGAATTGCTAAAATGAATGCCACCGGAAAGGTTGTCGAGATTTCGGACAAAACGATTAAGATTGAACGCAAAGTTAAAAATAATGTGGAAACCATGGAATTTGTTCTCGACAAACCCGCAGAAAACATCGCTGTCAATGATGCCGTGAAGATAGCTTATATTGAAAAAGACGGTGCTTTATTGGCTTCCCGGGTGGCCAAAATAATTCCTAAAAAAGCGGTTAAAAAAGAAAATGTCCCCGAGCAATCGGCGTCAGGGAAAAAGTAGGGTTTTTGTTGGTAGCTTAATTAATGTGGAATCCCTTAAAATATTATTAAGGGTAGTAATAAAAACAAAAATTTAGAAGGAGGATTTTAAGATGAAGCGTTTAGCATTGTTCGTTGTAGCATTGGTTTTTGCATTTAGCACCACCGTAATGGCAGCTGAGAAGGCCGCAGTAGCACCCGCAGCAGAGGCTGCAAAGGTTGAAGTGAAAGCGGACGCAGAGAAAGCCGAAAAGAAAGTAAAGAAAAGCACCAAGAAAGCAGCAAAGAAAGTAAAGAAAGACGCAAAGAAAGCTGAAGAAAAAGTTGAAGACGCCGCCAAAGCAGCACCGGCAGCAAAATAAGTTTATTATCAGCTTATGCAAAATGAAAAAAGGACAGGTGACCCCTGTCCTTTTTTTATTCCCTTCTAGTTAATTTTTTTTCTTTCTGATATATTACCGGCGCTTATGCTGAAAAAACTTCTCCATAACATTGTTGTGTATAATGATAATGTTACCGTACGGGCAAGGTTAATCACTTTAACCATTGCCGGCCTTGCAGTAACTATGGCCATCTGGGGATTTATCCAACTGACCGCACTCGATAGAATCCTTGTTGAACAGCAGGGCAAGAGACTCGAAGGTGTAGCCGAAACGGTGAGCACCTTTTATTCGAATTTTCCTACCAAGAGAGGACTGGCCGCACTCGATTCCGCAATGAAAGATCATGTGCAATCAGATGTGCGTCTGGCACGCATAGACATTTTCGATGTCAGTCGCGGCAATGTTGATTATATTGCCGGCGCCAGTCGCGTTCAATACGAATGGCCGGATAACATTATTGCCCAGGTTACGGAAAAGAATACCCCGCGTTATGTTAAAATAACAACTGAAGGCGGGCCGGCGCTGGGTCTGATATATCCGGTATCAGGGGAAACGAAAGATTCCCGCATTGTTGTAGCCATCATCGGCTTTTCCCGCGCCAATGCTGAAATTATGGCCCGCGCCAACCAGCTTCTGATCTTGAGCAGTGCCGGTTTATTGCTGGTTATTCTGCTGGTACTGGGCTTAAGTTATGGCTGGATTATCGGCAGGCCACTGCAGCTCATCATTGATACAATTGACGAATTCCAAAAGGGACAATACGTCCAACGTATTCCCATTGTCCGGCGGGATGAATGGGGGCAGTTAGCTGAACATTTCAACATGATGGCCACGGAAATTCAGCAGGTAATGGCCAGTAATTTGGATTTAACAAGGCATCTGGAATACCGGGTTAAAGAAGAAACTCTCAAGGTAGTTCAACTGCAAAAACAAGTTGATGATTTAAAACAGTTAACGGCCTTGGGGCATTTAACTGCCAATCTTGCCCACGATTTAGGTACACCTCTGCATTCCATCGGCGGTCTCGCCAATCTTTTGCTGGAGAGGGAAGGCTGGCCGCCGGATGTAGCCCACAAGCTGCAGCTGATTGTTCAGCAGACTCAAAGGCTGGATAATGTTATTCAAAATGTCCGTCGGGCGACACGATTACCGGAACCGCACTTTGAGATTCTGACCATTCAGAAAATCTTAAATGAAACATTACCGTTAGTGGAACCGCTGATGCAGAAAACTAATATTACGATGGATGTAGATATTGATGCCAACATTACGCCATTATATCTCGATCGTTACCGCATCCAGACAGCTCTGTTTAATATTATTCAAAACTCTCTCGAAGCAATGCCGGCGGGCGGAAAAATAACTATTACTGCTCGGGCCCTGCCGGAACTGCGGATGGTATCAATAACAGTCGGGGACACAGGCTCCGGGATGTCTCCGGAAATGCTGAATAAGGCCTGCGAACCATTTTACAGCTCACACAAGAACGAGGGCATGCGCGGACTGGGTCTGGCTATTGTCCGGGATATTGTTAAAGCTCATGGCGGTAAAATGGAAATTAAGAGTTCACAGGTCGGGGGAACTTCCATTACCCTTTATCTGCCGGTATCGGACGACGGGGAGCGGCCTTAGGTAAGACGGCTTATAAGTAAACTAACTGTTTTCGAAAGAAGATAAACCGGCGCCTGTTGGAAGATTTTCCTCCAACAAACCATAACGGCGAATTTTCAGACGCAATGTTTTGCGGTCAATGCCCAGAAGATTTGCGGCTTTAGATTGATTCCAGGAAACCGCCTTCATCGTCTGCAAAATCTTGTCTCTTTCCGCTTCCTCCAGCGGAGTCATGTCCGGCAGATTTATGTTTTCCTTACTTTCTTTCTGCCGCGCGAAACGCTGCGGCAAATTTTCCGGCAAAACTACCACAAAAGGTGAAAGAAGCAGCGTTTGCTGCAGAACATTTTCCACCTCCCGGACATTGCCCGGCCAGGAATAGGCCATCAACAATTCCATAGCTTCCACAGAAATGCGTACTCCGGGATAACCGAATTTTTTCAACATGGACTCGATGAGCAGCGGAATATCTTCCGTATGCTCACGCAACGGCGGAATGCGCAGCCGCACAATAAACCGATAAAGCAAATCAAGACGGAAACGGCCCTGGCTCACTTCTTCATCGATATCTTTATTGGCTGCCGCCACTACCCTTACTGCAGCATGGCGCACATCGTGACCGCCGATTCTTC
This sequence comes from Deltaproteobacteria bacterium, assembly GCA_025361065.1. GTDB lineage: Bacteria > Desulfobacterota > Syntrophia > Syntrophales > Smithellaceae > MVRV01. The sequence goes on along the minus strand of JANYAY010000169.1, from coordinate 47,234 downwards.
TGACTTCGCCATTCTGCATGAAGCGCAAAAACTTTCCCTGCAGGGCGGTGGACATTTCGGTTATTTCATCGAGAAAAATTGTGCCGCCCTGGGCCGACTCCAGCAATCCTACGTGCTGATGATCGGCTCCGGTAAATGATCCTTTCTCATAGCCGAAGAGCTCGGATTCCAGTAAATTATCGGGAATAGCCCCGCAGTGAACCACGACAAAAGGCTTGTCGCGGCGCGAAGACATATTATGCAGAGACCGGGCGGTTAATTCTTTGCCGGTGCCGCTTTCACCTTCAACTAAAACGCTGGCCTGGGCATCGGTAACGCGGGCGATCTGTTTATAAAATTCCACCATTGCCGCTGAGGAACCGATCAATTTCGGCCCTTCGCCTGCTTCCGGTAAGTCCAATTTGAGGCGTCGCTCCCGTAATTCCCTGACTTCCAGAACCTTTTTGACAATGGCCCGGCAGTCATCCGGAGAAAAGGGCTTGCTGATATAATCCCAGGCGCCGAGACTTATCGCTTCCATTGTGGTTTCCAGGGATCCATAAGCCGTCATCAGAATTACCGGCAAATTCGGCCATTTTTTTTGCACGGCACTCAATAATTGCAATCCGTCCATGCCGGGCATACGTATATCAGACATCAGCAAATCATAGCTCGAAAGGTCCTGCTGCAAGGCTTCCAGGGCGGATGTATAAGTGACCACTGCATAGCCTTCGCGGGAGAGAGCTTCCTGCAGAAACTCACAAGCAACGGCGTCGTCGTCAATTACTAAAATATTGGATTTCATCAAAACACCTGATATTATTATATCCTATAAAGCCATCTCAATTGTATGCCTCAAGTCTGAACATAATGAGGAATCCATTTGCCGGGGCGCCGTCGCTTCGGGAATTATAACCTGAATGTCTAGCTTGTAAATTCTTTTCAGAGCTTCCTCCCTGCCGAATCCGATCCTTGGTAAGTGAGCAACAGATATTGCAAGTTATCACTTCGTCAGTTGTAATTACAAGGAAAATGGTATATCAGCGTTTATCCAACTTAAATTACTGCGGATTTTGTATTGACTATTTTTTGTAATATCAACATTTTGCGCCGATGAAAATTTGCCAACAGTGTAAAAAAGAAATTGTATTCGAAAGTTTCGTAGGCAGGCGGGAACTATGTCCTTTTTGCGGCGCCGATTTGCACTGCTGTTGGAATTGCACGTTTTATGAGCGCGGTCTCTATAATGATTGTCGCGAGAGGCAAGCGGAAAGAGTCTTGGACAAATCCCGCTCCAATTTTTGTGATTTTTTCCGCTTCCAGCAAACAAGCAACAAAAATACCGAAAAACAAGACGCTCAAGATAAATTGGCGGCACTGTTTAAAAAATAACTCAACTACCTCGCAGCAAGCTGCGGAGAATTAACGCTTATCCCGCGTGAGCGGGATTAAACTAATTCTCTATTGGGCACTCTGCTAATCAGGTTTAATTGTCTCTTTTTCGCTTGGTTCCCTGAAATGTATAGCTGGCGACGAAGACTTTCAGAGGCATCATTTTCAGAAAATGAACTTTAGTTGTTTTTATAGAGTTGCTCCTTTTTTAATTGCAGGGCCTGCAAACTGGCAATACGCTCCAAAAGTGGCGGATGCGAATAATAAAACCAGACATAAAAAGGATGCGGATGTAAATTAGCTAAATTGTCTTTCGCCAGCCTTTTGAGAGCCGAGATCATATGTTCGGCAGTTCCCGTCAACTCGAACGCGGTCCTGTCTGCTTCCCGTTCATAGCGGCGCATAATTGCGGCGCCTGCGGGGCTTGCAAAAAATCCCAGACAACTAAGGTAGAGCGAGACCAGAAAAAGGCCGGCATAAAGCGGCATTGCGCTCAAACCAAAGGCACGGTAGAGAACCGGGGCGGAAGCGACGGTATAGACAAAATAGAGCAAGGCGAGCGAGGCGGCAATCATGAAGACCAGCTGCTTCAAGATATGTTTCTTTTTCCAGTGACCGATTTCATGCGCCAATACGGATAATATCTCTTCTGCGGTATGAGATGCCAGCAGTGTGTCAAACAAAACAATGCGCTTGGTTTTGCCGATCCCGGTAAAATAGGCATTCGTATGCCGGGAGCGCTTGCCTTCATCCACCTGGTAAATGCCCTGCGCTTTCAGGCCGACTTTCGCCATCAACAACTCAATTTGCCCTTTCAGCGCTTCATCCGCGATGGGGTCGTATTTGTTAAACAACGGGGCAATGACCACCGGATAAATCCAGAGCAGTAAAATTTCAAACAACGTAAAAAAGATCCATGCCCAGAACCACCAGCTGGCCGGCAAGTAAAAAATAAACGCCATAAAGGCACTGATTAAAATACCCATAAGAATTATGGACAGGACCAAAGACTTGCCCAGGTCGGCAAGCCACAGACGCCAGGTAATGGTCGAAAAGCCATATTTCTTCTCGAGAACAAAAGTGGAATAAAGCTCAAAAGGCATTCCGGTAATCCCGCCGATTGCGGCCAGCACTCCGAAAAATATCAGTGCCTGGACGATAAAGGGGATTTTCAAGATCAGAATAAAGGTGACAAGGACAGGCAGAAAGAGAAGTACAATGGCGAGTTCGACTAAATCATTCACAAGATTTTCTTTGGCGGCTAAAGTGGTATTGTCAATCGTGTAGTCCACCATTTTGGTCAATGTGTCCTTGTCAATAATACCCTGAAAGACAGGCGGGACCTCTTTGCCGTGCTTTTGCAAATGCCGGATATTCAGCTGCTGCAAAACATAACGTAAGCTATACCTTCCGGCAAATAAAACCAAAAACAGGATTATCAGTGCTTTTTCCATACGGCTCCATTTCGGCGAATATTGTAAATGCTGAGTAAAGAAGTTTGTATAAATTGTCGGCCGGTATTATATATAAAGAAATAATTTAATCAATGCTTGAAAATTATGTAATCTTTAATTAGAATGGCTGCAAGTGATCTCACAAGAATACGGCAGGGTAAATATTCAAATCAATCAACGAGGAGGATAAAAAATGTCTAAGGTAAAAACCGGAGATGCATTGAACTGTGAAGTATGTGGGTTGACTGTAGTTGTTGACGAAGAGTGCGGTTGTGCAGTTGCGGAAATTATTTGCTGCGACGAACCCATGGTGAATAAAGGACCTGCAGCTCCGAAGAAAAATCCGATCGCGGCGGTGGCCGCCAAAAAGAAGACGGCCATAAAAAAAGTAAAGCCCGCAGCCAAAAAGAAAGCGGCCAAGCCGGCTGCTAAAAAGCCCGCTTCCAAAAAGAAAGTCGTCCCGAAAACGGTAGTTAAAAAGAAAGCCGTCAAAAAGGCAGCAAAGAAATAAATCAATAACACTCGCTGAAAACAAGCGCAGTTGCGGTTGAAGCGTCAGTGGAATTGATCCCGCAGGCAGATCCCGGCGGATGAGACTTTGTCGCAATTACTTTTTTGTCATTCCGGGCAAGCGAAGCGCGACGAAGAGCCTGCCCCGTACTCGATACGGGGGAATCCAGTATTTTCATTAAGTTCTGGATACCGGCTTTCGCCGGTATGACTGCTTTTATAGCGCTTCTTGCTATTGCGACACAGTCTCTTTCTCCGTGACGACTTCTGGATGCCGATTCGCGTGCCCTTTAGGGTATTCATCGGCATGACGCTATTGATAGCACTTTTTCTATTACGACACAGTCTCGGATGCAGGGCGAAGCTGTCCGGGATCCCGGATGTATTTTACCCAATCAAGAGAGCCCCCGGAATCTGGGGGCTCTCTTCTTTTGGAGGGACAATTACCATTCTCCTGTTGACTTTTTGGGCTGTTGGTTCTTATGGTTTTCCCCATGAAAAAAATTATACTTCCCGATCAGAACTGCCGGCATTTTGCCAACGCTGATGAACAGCCGGGTCGGGAAAACAATTGGTGTAAAAAATACGGCTACTTTATTGATCTTTCTGCCTGTCAGGCCCGGTCGCTCAATCGTCCGGCATGCCGCCGCTGCTACAAATCATTATTACAATTATCCTTACCCTTTAACGATTAAATAGAATAACATGCTATTAAATATCAAGTAACCTGTGTGATCCGGAACAATTTTGTGCTAAACAAAAGAATGCTTGACTAAAATGAGAGAGGAAATTAAGAAACATCATACTAACAAAGAGATAATAGGAAAAAATATGTTAAATTTTCTGCCGTCCCTGCTGGTGGGGATCATAGCTTTACTGCTTTTAATTCTGAATGTTGTGTTTTGGCCAACGCTGGTGTTTGTAGTTTCCATCCTCAAATTTCTCCTGCCGCTGCCGCCATTGCGCCGTCTGTTTGATGTAATTTTACTGTGGTTTGCGGAAAATTGGATAGCGTGTAATAGTTTGTGGATGCGTCTGACCCAGAATACTCAGTGGGATGTAGAAGGTCTGACAAGTTTGGATTATCACGGCTGGTATCTGATCAGCAGCAATCACCAGTCCTGGGTGGATATTTTTGTGATGCAGCATTTGCTCAATCGCCGCATTCCTTTGATGAAGTTTTTTATGAAAAGTGAGCTGATTTGGGTGCCGATCATGGGTATAGCCTGGTGGGCGCTGGATTTTCCTTTTCTGCACCGGCATAGTGCCGAATACTTGAAAAAGCATCCCGGGCAGAAGGGTAAGGATTTAGAAATAACGCGTAAGGCCTGCGAAAAGTTTGCCCATAGACCGACCGGCGTAATGAATTTTCTGGAAGGTACACGCTTTACTAAATCTAAACACGACCGGCAAAAGTCTCCTTACCGCTATCTGCTGCGCCCGAAAGCCGGCGGCATCGCCCTGGCGCTCGATGCGCTGGGTGACAAGTTCCATTGTCTGCTGAATATCACCATCGTTTACCCCGACGGTATTCCAACATTATGGGAGTTTCTTTGCGGCAAGGTCAAAAGGATTATTGTGCGTTTCGAGCAAGTAGAGGTGCCGCCACAACTTCTGCACGGCGATTACGAGGGCGATGAGGCCTATCGTGCCGAATTTCAAAAATGGGTGCAGCAGTTATGGCAGGAAAAGGATTTGCAGATCCAGGCGTTGCTGAAGTAAACGGAAGCAAAGATGATTGAATTTTATAAAATGAGCGGCAGCGGCAATGATTTTATTATTATCGATAATCGTGATTTATCTTTAGATGTGGGTGATATTCGGCAGTTCGTGCAAAAGGTTTGCCGGCACAAATTATCCGTCGGGGCAGACGGGCTTTTTTTAATTGAACCATCGGCGTGTGTCGACTTTAAATGGCAATTTTTTAACTCTGACGGCAGCAATGCGGAAATGTGCGGCAATGGCAGCCGTTGTGTGGCGCGTTATGCTTATCACAAAGGCATTGCCGGGAAGAAAATGTCATTTGAAACGATGGCCGGTATAATCAGCGCAGAAGTTAACGATGATGTGGTAAAGGTGAAATTGACCGACCCCTCGGAGGTCAAATTAGGGGAAAAGATTGATGTCGACGGCCGGATTTTTCTTTTGGACAGCGTCAACACCGGCGTTCCCCATGCCGTTGCCTTCGTGGATAATTTACAATCTTTCCCCGTAGCCGAATGGGGACGCAAGATCCGCTTCTCTAAACATTATGCGCCCCAGGGAACGAATGCTGACTTTGCCACCGTTCTTGCGCCGCAGAAAATTCAGTTGCGCACATATGAGCGCGGCGTGGAAGATGAGACACTGGCTTGCGGCACCGGTATGGTCGCGGCAGTTTTGGCAGCAGCCCAAAGAGGTCTGGTTGTATCACCGGTTGATGTTTTGGTGCAAAGCGGGGAAACGCTGCGTATTTATTATGACCGGAAAGATGAAGGCTTCCGGGAAATTTATCTTGAAGGCAAAGTAAAAATGGTCTATCAGGGTTTTCTTTTTGCAGAAGCGTACAAATAATATTTGCGTTGCAAGCTATTAATTTTCATTAAACAGGAGGTTTACATTGCAGACTGCGGAGCGTTTGGCGAAGATTCCGCCATATTTGTTTATGGAGCTCAGAAAAAAAATCAGTAAAGCCAAGGCTGATGGAGTTGATGTCATTTCGCTGGCAATTGGCGATCCCATCGAAGCAACACCGGATTCTATTATCGATGAATTATGCGCTACAGCGCGAGATCCTTTAAATCACCGGTATCCGACGGATGAAGAAAAAGGAATGCTCCTTTATCGAAAGGAAATCGCCGCCTGGTATCAAACAAGATACGGTGTCAGTTTGAATCCGGAAAATGAAATTCTGGGATTAATCGGATCAAAAGAAGGCTGCCATCATTTTATCATGGCGCGGGTCAACCCCGGGGATACCGTGTTGATGACCGATCCAGGCTATCCGGCCTACCGGGCAAGCATTCTTATGGGTGAAGGCATTCCTTACAATGTTCCTATTCTGCCGCAAAATAATTATCTTCCGGTATTGGAAGATATTCCCACGGATATTGTCAAAAAGGCCAAGGCGATGTTTCTTAATTATCCGAATAATCCAACCGGCGCCTGCGCGACTCTGGAGTTTCTCAATAAGCTCGTGGCTTTTGCCAAGGCGTCGGACATTGCCATCTGCTATGATAATCCCTATAGCGAAATTTTATTTTCCGGGCAGCCCCGCATCAGTTTTCTGATGGCGCAAGGGGCGAAAGATGTGGGTGTGGAGCTCAATTCATTATCCAAACCGTTTAATATGTGCGGCTGGCGGATCGGGCTGGCCTGCGGCAATCCCGATTTGATTGCGGCCATCAGCAAAGTAAAAGAAAACACTGATTCCGGGATTTTTAATCCTATTCAATATGCGGGTATTCAAGCTCTGCGCAATGAGGCGCCCTTTATCGAAAAAATGCTGGCGGTTTATGGATCGCGCCGGGAACTGGTGCTCAAAACGCTGAAGAAAATCGGCATTGACTTTAATCCGCCCCGCGGGACATTTTATTTGTGGGTGCCGGTGCCGAAAGGCATGACATCGCTCGAGTTCACCAATCGCCTGTTTGATAAAACAGCCGTTGTTGTTGCTTCCGGTACCGCCTATGGCCAATATGGCGAAGGCTTTGTGCGCATATCGCTGACGGTTCCGGATGATCGCCTGGCAGAGGCTATGGGGCGAATAGAAAAGGAATTTAAACAATAGGTAAATCGGCTGAGGGCTGAAGACTGAAGGCTATTAGTGTCCTTCAGCCCTCAGCCTTCAGTCTAAAAGGCTAAATTATGGAAATGGGCATATTGGGGCTTCCCCAGAGCGGGAAAAGCACCCTGTTTGAAATAATGACCGGCACAAAAAGCAGCGCTTCGCATACCGAAACCTGTGTGCGGGGCCAGGCCGCAGTTCCGGATGAACGTTTTGATCAGCTGGTCGAAATATATCAGCCGTTGAAAGTATCACCGGCGAAAGTTCCGTTTGTTGATGTTCATGCCGTAGGCGAGCATCCCTGGGAATCCGTCCGGCAAAACTTAAGCGGCGCCGACGGCATTTTGCATGTTGTGGATGGTTTTTCCCTGCCTGACGTCCAGTTATGCATTGATTCCTATCGCAAACTGGAAGATGAGCTGATCCTTTCCGACCTTTTGATCATTGAAAAAAAGCTGGAACGTCTGACGAAAATGTCCAAAAAGGCGCTTACTCCGCAGGATATCAATCAGGTAGAAATTCTGCCGAAATTAAAAGATATTTTAGAAGCAGGCAAGCCGCTTAGGTCTGCCGGCCTGACGGAAGCGGAAGTTTTTACTTTGCGCAGCTTTTCGTTCTGGTCGATTAAGCCCGAGCTGGTTGTAATGAATGTTGCCGAAGATAACATCGCGTTTGCCGACGCTTTTGCGAAGGCCGCAAACTTAACGGAACCGGTAATGGGCATTTGCTGTAAGATCGAAGCGGAACTCGCCTCGCTCGATGCCGCTGACCAGAAAGAATTTCTGGCTTCCTTAGGCATTAGCGAACCTGCTTTTGGCCGGATCATCCGGGGGGCATTTTCTTTGCTGGGACGCATCTCTTTTTTTACATCCGGGAAAGATGAAGTGAAAGCCTGGGTCATTACGAAAGGAATAAAAGCGCCCAAAGCCGCCGGAACAATCCATAATGATTTTGAAAGAGGGTTTATCAAGGCCGAAGTAATGTCCTACGATGATTTCATTGCCTGCGGCAAGACGGAAGCGGCGGTAAAATCAGCCGGCCGCATGCGCCTCGAAGGGAAAGAATACGTTGTCCAGGACGGCGACATTATTACCTTCCGGTTTAATATCTGACAGCGAATTAACCGGCTCGCAGCAAGCTGCTGAGAATTAACGCTCGTCCCGCAGCAGCGGGATTGAAAAAACACCTGTGGATATAATAAGGGCGATTTACCACCCGCAGGGTTGGTTTTTGCAGCCGCGTCTTCTAAGCTTCCGGTGTTGCCCAGACAACATGCCGGCGATTAACGATGACTATTTTGTCGGTTGAACCGGGCATCACAGCGTCATAGATTGTGAGAAAAGGGTCGGCTTCCGGGGAATTAAGATAATCGGCTAGCCGGTTGTATTTGCGGATGTTTAAGCTGCCCTTGACTATTGTTCCGTTGGAAAGGCAAACCGCTAATTTAATTTTATTTGCTGCGTCGATCATTTTTTCCTCCTGTCCAATTCTATGGTTTAAAAATTAAGGCTCTCCTTGTGTTGGTGTATTAGGCTTTAATTATTAATTCTATACCAATTCGCTCGCAAGCCAATAAAGACTGCGTTTGATTGAGAAAGGGAATAACATATTTAGCTGAACATCAGGATTGCCCGGGAATCATATGCTCCGGCACCTGGATCGCGACGACCTCTCCGCGGGCGCAGATCCGGTCGTTTGCCGACAGCGTCGATTCCACGATCACCTTCCGACCCTTGACCTCTTTCACCCGGCCGCGAATTTCCAGCGGTACGCCCAAAGGCGTGGGCAGCAGAAAGTCCACATGCAGCGAGGCGGTGAGAAAGCGCAACGGCGGCAGACTGTCCATCTCGCGGTTTTCGGCGCGGTACTTTGCCGCCGCTGCCGTGCCCGTGGAGTGGCAGTCGATAAGGGAGGCTATGATGCCCCCGTAGGCAAAGCCCGGAATAGCTGTGTGTTCAGGCCTGGGTTCATGGATGCAGATAGATTCATCTCCCTCCCAGTAGCTTTTAATCTTCAAGCCCGCGTCATTCAGACGGCCGCAGCCATAGCAGTGGCTGAGATTATCGGGGTAATAGTCCTGAAAGGCCTTTTTTGTCATGGAATCTCCTTATAATTTACGAAATCCGCTTCACCAGCCATTCCAGACTGTGTCGTAATTAACAAGTATGTCATACCGGCGAAAGCCGGTATCCAGAACTTACTGAAAATACTGGATTCCCCCGTATCGAGTATGGGGCAGGCTCTTCGTCGCGCTTCGCTTGCCCGGAATGACAAAAAAGTAATTGCGACGCAGTCTCATTCGCCGGGCTTACGCGCTTCACGAACTTCGCTTCACGCTTCACGAATTTTCAGACGAACGTCAGTTTTGTTCCCGACATGTTCAGGATGAACTGCTCGGGCATTTCCTTTTCCATCTGCATGATCGCTTTGCGTCCCGTGCAGTGGACAGGAATAACATACCGGGGGGCCAGCTTCTTGAACTCGGCGGTTGTTCTGTCAACTATGGGTTCAAACAGGGGGCCGGAAAGATGGAAACCGCCCATGATGGCGTGCACCTTATCGATGCCGGTTACCTCCCGGGCATAGGAGACCGTATTGATGATCCCGGCATGGGCGCAGCCGGAAAGGATCACCAGCCCTTTTTCCTTTAGATTCATGACAATGGACGTATCATCCGCAATGGCGTCCCACTTCTCGACTCCATCTTCCACAAGGTGGGCCATGGGGATACCCTTCTCGAAATCACTTCGTTTCGGCACTTCGCCCAGAAAGAGGCAGTTGCCGCCTAAAAGCAAAAAGGGTTCTTTAGTTTCGGTCACCTTCATTCCCGCCTGGGCGACCATCTCGCGGGTGAACTCGGGCATGTAGATCTTGAATTCTTCGCTGAACTTCATGTAGCGGGGGCTTTGGAAGACGCCTGGATGAACGATAAACGGAACATCTTTTCCGCCGATCATTGCCGCGAGCTTTTCCAGGCCGCCTGTATGGTCGCTGTGTCCGTGGGAGAGAACGGCCGCTTCCACCTGAGTCATATCGACATTTAGGGCTGCGGCGTTACGGGCGGCGCCGTCTGCGGAAAAACCGAAGTCGAACAACAATGTCCTGGTCTGGTCGCAGCTTGTTGTCTTGACAATAGCCGAAAATCCGTGCTCGGCACCGATGGATACTTTGATCTGACCGTCTTTGATCGGCATTGCCCGGGTGACGACAGCGTTGTTGTCCATCGCCGTAATGTCAATGTAGTTGTCCTGCAGGGTTAGTATTTCTACCTTGTCCACGGTGTTCAGTAAAACAGGTGCCATCTTTTCCATCCTCCGTTTATCATTAAGATAAATTCAGTGTCGTTAAATCAGCGGTCCAATTAATTGATAAGATATTACTTCTCTGACGGGCGGAGTTTAAGACAAGGGGTATTGTATGTCAATGAAAAACTGGCCTGAAATACTCGAGGAGCGGTCCATATCTGATGCTCATCTGCCGTCAATTGTAATGTTCCGGTTCCTGCTGTGCAGGATATGAAATGCTCATAACCGGATATAGCCTATCCGCCCGCTCGAAGGTGTAATTTCCCCCCGGCCAGGTAATGCCCAGGCAGATACGATGAACCTGTTTGGGGTGAAAGAGAATCGGCAGCAATTTTGATTTCCTATCCATTGTCGCTTGCGAGGATGGTTTTTATATAGACTAAGGCCTGACGGATGTATTCTTCATCAATTTTGCCACCGGGGGCTGGTGTTTCCAAAATTCTGCGGGGAATGAGCATATCATCAAAAGAAAAACCTTCCCGTTTCTTAAACAGGTATTTTTGCAGATGAATGGAACGTCCTATATCGTTTAATTTCCCCGGCGGCATATTCAGTCCGGAGAGTGCGAGCAATTGAGAAACCAGTTCCGGCGTGTAAATTCCCCGTGCGAAGAAGCAAACAACGAGGCTGGACAGTATTTGTCGCCAGCGTTCTTCTTCCAGAAGAGCATCGACGAGTTGTTGGGGAGAGACATTGCCTTTTGCCGACATCTTCTGGTCAATGCTGTAACCGGCATTATCCAAGTGGCTGTGCCTCATTCCGATGAGCGTCCCGATATGCGTTCCCGCACCGGTGTGATAACCGGGCATTTCATTCTTGCCGAAGGACAGCGCGCCATCTATATTTCCGTATATTCGTGCGGCCTGCTCCACGCCCCGCCCGAGATCTTTATAAAAATCATTTTTTCGATCAGCAATGTTTTTTACCATGGCAATGTAAGCGGAATCGTCACCCCATAACGGTATAATTCCCAGCGTTTCTTTTGGCGAGATAAGGCCCTTGGCATATGTTTCCGTTGCCCAGGCAAGGACGACTCCCGCACTCATTGCATCGATGCCGCAGGCTTCAACAACATCCATAAGTCTAAGAAATGCGTCCGGAGTAGAGATGCCCAGCAGAGAACCCAGCGCGTAAATTGGTTCATAGTCATAGGAAATCATCGACGTCTTATAAAAGTAGTCTTCAGCGGTACATGGTTCCCGCAGCGCGGCGATATGAATGCAACCAACAGGGCAATGCGAGCAGGCAAGCCTTCGTCCTAAAAAATTCTTCGCAAAATTTTCGCCGGAAATGGCTTGAGCATTAGAGAAGCTTGCTTCCTGGAGATTTTTTGTGGGCAATCCGCCCTTTGCGGAGAGAGGAAAAACATTTTCCGCCGTACCTAAATCGTGGTACTTTTTCATGACCGGCGAATGAACCGCCTGTTGATAAATTTCGTCATAGCTTTTACGATATTGCTTCCAGTCGGTAACGGGAAGAGATGATTTCCCCTGTACAACAATTGCCTTGAGCTTTTTCGCGCCAAAAACGGCGCCCAGTCCCAATCTGCCGAAGTGTCGGTATGTTTCTGTTGCCACCGAAGCATACGAGACGAGATTTTCTCCTGCCCTTCCTATCCGCATAATGGTGCGCAAACCGGCGCCTGTTTCATTTTCCCTGATAATGCGCCCTGTTGAATCCGTCCGCAAACCCCACAGCAAAGAGGCGTCGCGAAAAAGCACTTTGCCGCTCTGTATTGATAAATAGAGGGGAATATCGCTGGCCCCTTTGATAACAATTGCGCCATAGCCGGCCATACGAATGGCCACGGCGCTTCGGCCGCCGCAATGACTTTCCCCCAGATTTCCGGTGAGTGGGGACTTAAACATCGCCACTGTTTTTGACGCCAACGGATAAAGAGCCGTGAGCGGTCCGACGGCAAAAATAATCGGGTTTTCCGCACCAAGAGGGTCGATCCCTTGAGGGCATTCTTCCAGGAGTAATTGTGTGGCAACGCCTGTTCCACCGATGTATTTTTCAAATAATTCGGTGCGCTTTTCAATTTTAAAGGTTTTTTTGGACAGGTTTATGTAAAGGACATTGTCCAATGATTCTTTATTGAGCATTTTCTTCATCACTTTTTGCCCTGTTGTAGCCTAAAACATTGTGCGGGCAGAACGAGACGCAGTAGCCGCAGTGGATGCATATCGCCGGCTTCATAGTGGTTTTATCCATTTCAATCGCGCCGATAAGACAAGCCTTAAGGCAATTTCCGCAGCCGATGCAGGCATCCGCTTGGAGCAAAACACCGCCGCCTTTTCGTTTTTTAAGGGCGTCCGTGGGACAAACATTCGCACAGGGGGGATTTTCGCAGGCGTGACAAACAACAACAGTAAAGCCCCGCTCCATTCCGCCGATAGAGCGGACAGCAATACAAGAGTTTGTCAGCCCCGCTTCTCCTTGTCTTCTGGAGCAGGCAAACATACAGCTCTGACAGCCGACACATCTTTCCGTTTCCACAACTGTTAGTTTTCTTTTTAAGGCATTCATTTTAATATGTCTCCTCAGCTAAGAACACCAGCGGAAAGGGTTCCATTTTTCTGCCAGAAGAATGAATGAGCGCAAAATGTATGTTCAACGAAAATACATTCCGCGCAGAGATGGATTTTTGTTTTATTTTATTCCTCAGTGGGTATTTAGGGCAAAACAGCCTTTTATGTCAATGAAATAATAGCACATGGATGAAAGGAAACGGCCTTTTGCAACACAGGTTGCCCAAGGCCATTCCGCGGTTTTAAGCATTACAAGCATTGCTGGCCATAGATAAGCTATCCTTAGCTTCTGCGGCCATTCTCTCCAGCAATTCCTTGCAGGATGGAATATCATTAATCAGGCCGATGGATTGGCCGACCATGAGCGGTGCATAATTCACATCACCATTTTCCCAAGCCTCTTTGACCTTCTGGCCGGACAACAGGGGAATCAGTTCCTCAAAACCACCGTGTCTTGCTTCAATAGCCAGGACTTCGTCGAGTACTTTGGATTTCAGCCCGCGTCCCTGAAGCCCGATGGATTTTCCATAGATAACCGTATCGAATTCCTGTTTGCGAATCAACTCCTGCTTGATGTTCTCATGGACATCACATTCCTTCGTGGCGATAAAGCGGCTGGCCATCATGACACCCTGTGCCCCCAGAGCAAGCGCTGCCGCCATCGTCCGGCCATCGGCAATACCGCCAACAGTCACTACCGGAATTTTCACCGCGGAGGCAATCCGGGGCGTCAGCACCATGGATGTGACGTCATCATTTAACGGATGTCCGCCTTCTTCAATACCCGCCGCGTAGATACCGTCGAAGCCGATCTTCTCCGCATGCAACGCATGGCGCAGCGCACCGACCTTATGGAACATCTTCACGCCCGCTTTCTGCAACATTTCGACGGCTCCCATTCCTGCTACTTTATCCAGCGGTGTGCCGGAAAATTCGATACCGCTGATTTTTTCTTCCGCACAAACTGTAACATACATTTTATGATGCTCCGGCGTAATCCGGACTGAAGGCAAAATCGTAATAGCCACCATGAAGGGTTTATCCGTGAGCTTGCGGGTCTCGCGGATCGCCGCGCGAAACTCATCCGCCGTTTCATAATTGCCCGCGGTCAGGTTACCCATGCCCCCGGCGTTGGAAACAGCCGCGCATAGTGACGGTTTACAAAGCCACATCATCGCTCCGCAGATGATGGGATACTTGATGCCGAACATTTCCGTAATTGCAGTTTTAAACATTGAACACCTCCTCTATATTCTTTTCATCATTCATAATATCGTTCCAGGCTTTTCGCTGGTTCAATATTGCAGATTAAACATAACATTAAGACCAAAGGTAAGTAAAGTTCTATCGGGAAAAACAGGAAAGTCGATCAAACAGGAGGCGTATTTTTCACACTTCCCGTGCAGGGGAGACTGTGGTGTAATTGTTATTTGTCATCCAGGCATACGGAGTTCGATAAGTAATCCTGTTATATCAAAATCTTCTGGATACCGGTTTTGTCTTAACCTGAGACCGGCCGTGAAATTACTGAATTGCAGCTGCGGTGATGGGCATAAAGAAATACTGCATTCTCGAGGCTGCCGACCAGCACCGTATCTTACCTTGACCTTTCAAAGCATCAAGGGTTATAGTGGCAAAACGAGGGTGGATATCTCGGCTTCGTAGAAGATTATCGTAAGTATTTCCGCTATGTTTCCCAACCATCCGGAAATCCGGAGAATGGATGTCAACCTGCTTATAGTCCACAGAAGAACGCAAAGGAGCGGATATTACTGTACAAGATCATACTGTACAAGATCATACTTGAGTCCGCCGGGTAAAAATGATAAATGTTGCGTGCGGAGTCCTTATCAAATAAAGGGAGAACTCCCAACCAGTGAGAACTTTGCGAGGAGGAGAAACATCAACAACAAAGGAAGAAGGAATAATTGAACCATGTACAAAAATTTTATGAAGATCATAGAAATCAATGCGGAAGATCTTGCAAAAAACCTGTTGCAGGAGATCCAGAAGAAGGATGAATTCCGGCATTACCAGGAGATCTCCCAAGATGTTTCTCTGGAACGTATTTTCCAGGTAATACGCAACGTTTATGAGAGACTGGGAAGGTGGCTGGACGAAAACAAATCGAAGAACACGTTGTTTGCCTATTACTCGGATCTTGGGGTCCAGAGATTTCGGGAAGGAATCCCTCTGGACGAGCTCATTTTGCTCTTTCATCTTATCAAGAGAGAAATATGGCATGTGTTCAGAGAACAGATGGACAGCGACGTTGATCATAAGCGTCTTATGGAAATAGATTTCTATGTGAACCTGTATTTTGATCGGGTTGTTGCCGCCATTATTACGGGATACCAGAATGAACTGGGCAGGACCATCGAAACCTCATGCAGTGATAATCCTCTTATCTTAAAGATATTCAAGAGAGAATAAGGCGTCCCCTTCAGTCCAAAGGTTGACTTGAAAAACAATCGAAAAATAAATAAAGTAATTTCCCTGGAAATAAATTCATAGCAAAAAAAGGATTGCATGAAGCCTGTCTCTGTTTTTAAAAAGAATTATCATGTCGAACTGCACGATGTCGACTTCACGAGAAAGCTAAAACTAAGCACCCTTTTTAATTATCTCCAGGAGATATCAAGTCTGCATGTTGAAAACCTCGGTATCGGCGTAGAAGCGATAGAAAAACGCTGTGGAGCGACATGGATATTAATGCGCGCCAAGGCGGAAATAGCAAGATATCCTTCCTGGAACGAGGATATTACAATAGAAACATGGCATCAAAAACCGAAAAAATTTGAGTTTGAAAGGGACTTTATTTTACGTGATGCCGCTGGGAATGTGATCATAAGAATGGTAACTATGTGGATAATAATAGATATAAAAACAAGGAAACTGAAAAAAACAGAATCAATAGCAGTTCAGCACCCGCAGTTTTTTGAAGAACGAGCCATGACGAACTTCAGGCTGGGGCAAATCAAGCCTTTTGCACATACAAAAATCGCGTATAAAAAAACGATCAGTTACAGCGATACGGATTTCAACGGGCATATCAATAATGCAAAATACATTGATTTTGCCACGGACTGTTTTACCGTTGAGAAACACTTGCAGTATTACATAAAATCCATGCAGATAAATTATATCAGGGAAGCTATGCCAGGCGACAATATTGCCATTTATACCGATATGTCGGATCTGAATTCCAACATGGTGTATATAGGCGGCAAAGAAGAGAGTGGTGCTCCCATATTCAATACAGTTGTGGAGATCGTGCCGGTAAAAGATAGACCTGAACTTTTACAGATTGGATCTTCGGCACAGAAACCAAACTGGGGATGGGCATAGTACACGAATTCCATTCACTTGCCAGAGTAAACGAAATCAACAAATTGCAATGGGCGGATGATTTTGAAGGTTACATCGTCTTAAGGACACGCAAAGCGAAAAATTCCGATCTGACTGAAAGGAAAATTCCCAAGAATAAAGCGCTCAAAAAAGTCATTGAGTCTATGCCTATAATTGGCGAGTATGTTTTCTGTCACAAGTCAGGCAAAAACGCTGGTGAAAAGTACAGATATCGCAGTAAGATGATGAGAACCCTTTGCAGGGATGCGGGAGTAAAAAAGTTTACTTTTCACAACCTCAGGCATTACGGAGCAAGCAGGTTAGCGGACGCGGGAGTTCCCATTACAGATATTCAAATACTGTTAGGGCATGCCCGACCGACCACAACCGACATCTATCTTCAATCAATAAGACCAAGTTTAAAAGAAGCAATGGATAATCCAGAGTCACCCATATAAGTCACCCATAAAAAAAGAGGCAGCTTTCGCAACCCCTTGATTTTACTTGGAGCCGATGGCCAGAATCGAACTGGCGACCTACTGATTACGAATCAGTTGCTCTGCCGGCTGAGCTACATCGGCATCCATAATACCCGGTAAGCAGCGCAGTATTTATCTTAAGGCGTTTACCTTGTCAAGGTTTTGTATATCTATAAATAAATTGGCGGCTTTATCTCCGGCAGGGTATCACCTTCATATAATACTTTTTCCAGAAAAAGGCCGGATGGCGGGGCGGTAAATTGCGCCGGGGTAATCGAATGGGAATTGATCATTTGCTCTATATCGCCAATGGTGAATTTGCTCCGGCCGGCCTCTACGGTTATGCCGACAATGCGCCGGACCATTTTCCATAGAAAATGCGAGCCTGTAACACGCAAGGCAATAATATCGGCAAATTCTTTCAACTGGACATTTTCAATATTAACTTGAGTAGATGTATCTTTATCCATTCTCTTGTCGGCGAAGGAAGAAAAATCGTGAAAGCCTACGAAAACATTGATTGCCCGCTGCATTTTTTTAATATCCAGATTGTCTTTAATCCACCAGACGTAACGTTTGCCAAAGGCGGTGCGCCTCCGGGCGATAAGATAAAGATAGCTGCGGCTTACAGCATGATGGCGGGCATGAAAGCGCGGCGGGGCATTTTCGATCCGCAGGATATTTATGCTGGCCGGCAAATTATCATTAAGCCCGATCCGCAGAGTTTCAGGATTGATTTTTTGGGAAGATTCCAGATGAGCAACTTGAGCCAGGGCATGAACTCCGGCATCGGTGCGTCCGGCGCCCTGAATTTCTACCGGGACGCCTAAAAAATTTTGTGCAGCGGTAATTAAAGTGCCTTGAATGCTTCTGGCATTGTTTTGTTTTTGCCATCCGCTGTAATTGGTGCCGTCATATTCCAAAGTAATCTTATATTTATGCGCTATTGTTGCCCTGTCCTGTCCCTTTAGACTATTTACTTGCAAGTTGCTAAATTGCAGGCGACTCTTGCCGGCAACGGGAGATGCAGTTATTTTGCGTGTCCTTTCAGAAATGCGCTTCCGGTCTTCGGTTAACTTTGCTGGCATCATCATCCTTGGAAAGAAAAAAGGTTTAGTTGTTGGACTGTTGTCGAGGCGCTAAGCCATTGTTCAAAAACACACTGATCAATACATTATAGCAAACGGCATAAGGAGCCGTATCGAAATAGAGAAAAAGAACAGGTCTTGCCACCCGTATGGGTGGTCTCGCCACCAGCATGGTGGTCTTGTCATAACATCATAACCTGGAGGTCACGCGAGGTCACAAGACCCGCAGGGGTGGTTATTGTGTAACGGCTCCTAAAATGCTCATGCCCGAAATGTTGGTTAATAAATCACCGGCCTCGGCATCAAAGTTTCTTAATTCCCGGCCCGGTCGCAATGTCGTGATTACTGCCTGTCCGATGATTTTTCTTCCCTCCCGCCCTCTTAAGTCTTTGGTTTTTACGCCCCAGATATTATGAAATATCAGGGCCTGACCGTCTTTTGCGCCTATGTACAACATGATGTGGCCTTTACGCCAAAGCAGGGTTAAATAAGGGATTCCCTTCTCTAAAATTATTTTTTCTTTTTGTTCCGGCGTCATGCCGCTAAGATTAACATAACTGCCTGTTTCCTTGACTTGATCCTCAGAATTGCGTGGCAGCCATATTCCAAAGACAGCAAAAAAATCTTTGGTCATAGCTGAGCAATCACGGTTTCCGTAAAGTCCACCCCAGCCATAAGGCTCGCCAATCATTTCATTGGCAATTTTAACTGCATTGAGCGAGGTTAACCGCAGGGGCGCGACTACTGCCGCATCCCGGGAAACATAGCTTTTTTTAATAACGGCATAGTCACTGAAAATGCTCATCGTGGCCACAAGAATTTCCATTTTTTCCGGTGTTTCTTCGACTAGGGGGAAGAGATATCCAAGCGATGACTTTAAGCCGAATTGCCCGTTTTTATAGAATATTGCCGTCTGGTCTCTGGTAATTACAGCATAACGGCCCGATTCCCATTTTTTAATGAAGTTGCTGTCTACGCGGCCAAAATCGGACACCGGCATCCAGCCGAAAGTGAAACAAATTTCCACAAGCGCCCAGGCTTTGTCGGCGCTTAAATGACAGACAAAAATCGGCGTGTTGGCGGCCACCGCTGAGCGTTGCAGATTATCAAAAGGCCAGCCGTTGCTGTCTCCGTCCGGGCTGGAAAAATGAGGCTGCTGCGTCGGCAATGACCGAAGAGAGGTGTTGCGGATAGTGATGGCGGGATAGCGGGCATTGGGGTAATTATCCAGAGCAGCATTTTGCACGAGCTTGTTATACCATTCTCCGGTATGTTTTCTTTTGTTTTCACCGAAGCCAAAATTCGCGGCAAATCTTCGGGAATCGATGTTCACAGCATTGGATTTAGCGTAAAAAGGTTCACGCTGGTGCCAGACGGAAAAATAGATGATGTTGTAGTCTGCGGCTTGGCGAATTTGGTTTTCGAGAGTAATCAGATCTTTGCTTTTGGTCTGGTCTTGCAAATAGGCAAGATGATTCTGCTGTAAATCGCTTACGTCTTTAATTGTTTCCGGCGCTTTCAGGCAAGCTGTTAAGGAAAATGTAACCAGAATAAAAACGAAAAATTTTAATTTCACGAAAAATCCTTTATTCCCGCTCACGCGGGACGAGCGCAAATTCTCCGCAGCCTGCTGCGATATAATGACGTTCATTTCATGCCTCGTAAGCGAGCTCGCCAGGTGGTTGATTCGAACTTCTACTGCCCCCGCCTTCGGCAATCTTCATGTAAAACTTTTATAATCTTTTTTAGGTGTTTGAGCAAGATTAAATGACAGATTAAATGACTAAAGATGTAGATTTTAGCTTGGCCCGCAAAATAATTTTGTGGCATAAGATATTGAAGGCTGATATAAGAGATAAACCATTTAAATCTAAGCTGAAGGAGATAGTTTATGGTCCCCATTAGTGTTTTAAAGGAATTTGCATTTTTTAAAGAATTTAATGATGAGCAGCTAGACAAATTGGCGGCCCTGGCGAGCGAAGAAAGCTATTTGGCCGGGCATCAAATGTACCAAAATGGTGATACCGCCAGATCCCTTTACCTGGTTAAAGAAGGTAAAGTCGTCTTGTTTATAGATAATTATATGGGCCCGCATAAGCCGCCGATGCAAGTTACAGTGGACATGATCACTAAAGGGGAGTCCATGGGCTGGTCAGCAGTGGTTGAGCCTTTTTTATATACTCTTGGAGCTCTTTGCATCGATGATTCCAAAGTAATTGCCTTTGATTCCTTCGGTTTGAGAAAACTGATGGAGGAAGACTGTAATCTCGGGTTCAAAATTATGCAGGTTGTGGCTAAATTAATTGCGACAAGATTGACCCATACTCGAATAATTTTAGTAGGGGAAAGAGGACTTTCCGTTTTAAGCGAATATTAATTAATTATATAAAAAAGTGGCACTATGTCCGAGCAAATAATTATTTACGGAAAAGGCGGTTGACCTTATACAGATAAGGCCAGGGTGGCTTTTGGTAATTCGGCTGTTTATGTCGATGTAACAGCAAATGCCGATAAATTGGCAGAAATGCTGCAATTTTCCGGTGGGAGACGCCAGGTACCGGTGATCATTGAAAATGATAAGGTAACGGTAGGTTATGGCGGATCCTGAGGTGTATGAATACCGGCCGGCGGCCGGTTCTTTAATTTGCAGACAGGTGAAATAATTATGAAGAATATCGAATTTGATTCCATCATGGAAAAAGCGATTGTCAATGAAGAAGAAGCAAACCAGTTTTATTTAAAGCTTGCCGAGATAGTTACCGATAAAATGGCAAAAGATACGCTTCTTTATCTGGCGAGAGAAGAAAAACAACATAAAGAATATCTTCTGCATTACCGGCAGGAGAGTTTTATCGGCAATGCCACGGAAACCGATGATGCAACTAATAACCAAATTGCCGAGTTTTTACAGTCTCCCCAGGTCAAATACGATATGGATAGCAAAGATGTTTATCTTCTGGCTGCCGCAAGAGAGTTAAACTCCTATAATTTTTACAAGGGACTGGCGGCTATTCATCCGGACGGCGAAATAAAACAAATGTTACTGAAGATGGCCAATCAGGAAATGAAGCATAAAGAAAAGGTAGAGTATTTATATGCAAATACTGCGTTTGTTCAAACTGACGGCGGATAACAGTTTGGATTCCGGCAAATATTAAGAATTCGCCCTATGTGGTCGAAAAGAAGGAGATAGAAAGTGTCTGTTTTTGTACCTAAAAAGATTTTTTTTACCAAAGGAGTTGGAACACACAAGGATGAGTTGCATTCGTTTGAGCGGGCATTGCGTGATGCCGGCATTGAAAAATGTAATTTAGTCCAGGTTTCCAGTATCTTCCCGCCGCACTGTAAAATGATTTCCAAGCCCCATGGGCTCAAGGAACTGGTTCCCGGTGCCATTACTTATTGTGTCATGAGCCGTTGCTGCAGTAACGAACCAAAACGGCTGCTGGCGGCGTCTGTCGGTTGCGCCATTCCGGCGAATAAATCATCATATGGCTATATCAGTGAACATCATGCATTCGGCCAAACGGAAAAGCAGGCCGGTGAATATGCCGAGGATCTTGCGGCAGCTATGCTGGCCTCCACTTTAGGTATTGATTTCGATGTTGATGAAAGCTGGGATGAGAAAAAGGAAATATTCAAAATCAGCGGGAAAATAGTCCGTACATTCAATGTCACTCAATCAACAAAATGCAAAAATAATAAATACACCACTATAATCGCCGCCGCTGTGTTTGTTTTCTAAACATTGACCATATTATTACAACAATCAGGAATGAGGAGGGGTAACACGTGGCAATACAACAAACAAAAATAATGGATCAGGCTGTCAAAGTTATTGGCGATAAAGAAGGTAAATATTTGACCTTTAGTCTGGCTGGAGAAGAATATGGTATCGGAATCCTGAAAGTCAAAGAAATAATCGGCATGATGCCTGTTACAATTGTTCCTCAGACACCTTCCTACATTAAAGGAGTAATCAATCTGCGTGGTAAAGTAATTCCGGTTATTGATCTGCGTGCCAAGTTCATGATGGCTCCGGCTGACTACACGGAAAGGACTTGCATTATTGTAGTGGAAATATCAGCAGCAGGACGAACTATTCTCATGGGTATAGTGGTTGATTCCGTTTCGGAGGTTCTTAGTATTAAGGAGACTGATATTGAAGCAACACCCGCTTTCGGTACGAAGCTCGATACCGAATTTATCCTGGGTATGGCCAAAATTGCCGGTGGTATTAAGATCCTGCTCGATATTGACCAGGTTTTATCTGTTGAAGAAATTAAAGCGGTGGAAGTTTCCGGCGACGAATAGAAATGAAAAATTAATCCCTGCGGGAACTGAGCTACTGCTATTTTGGAGATATAATTGACTGACAAGAAAACCGAGATGTTTGAGTTAAACCTGCAGGATGTTGGGGGTGCCGAGTTTCCCTATCTTTTCTTCGAGGCAGACACTTCCGCGCCGCAAATGTTATTTATGCATGCCACCGGTTTCCTGCCCTGGCTTTGGCAACCGGTTATCGAAGAATTCATTCCGGCCAACAATGTATGGGCTCCCTTTATTTGTGACTATCGTTCCTGTAATCCGGATGCGGGAGGCTTGAGCTGGGACGTCATCGCCCGCGATTTAGCTACTTTCTGCCGGCGTCAGCAAATCCGTGAGCCATTGATTGTCGGTCATTCCATGGGGGCGACCGTGTCCTCAATTGCTACTGCCCTTTACGGTCTACAGCCCCGCGGTCTGATTCTCATTGAACCTATTTTCCTGCCGGACCAATTCTATGAGATGAAACCGGAAGTCAACAGCCATCCTTTAGCTTCTAAATCGATTAAAAGGACTAACCACTGGAAAGACGAAGAAGAAGCCTGGTCTTACCTTAAATCCAAACCGCTTTTTGCCAGCTGGGACGAGCGGGTTTTGCAGATATACCATAAATATGGCATGCAAAAACAGGAAGAAGGAAGTTTACAACTGACCTGTTCTCCCCAAAACGAAGCACAATGTTCATGGGTGGCTGGGATATAAATCCCTGGCCGTTACTGGCAAAAATAAACTGTCCTGTTCTGGTTATTGAAGGAGAGCTTACCGAGAACAAGGGGTTCGTCGACATCAAAAAAGCCGTTTCTTTATTAAGTCAAGGGAAATATAAATCGGTAGCGGGTGCGGGGCATTTAATTCCCATGCAGAAACCCCGGGAAATTACCGAAATTATCAAAGAATTCAGCCGGCAGATTGCGTAATAGCCCGGCAGAATAAATCAACACTGGTGCGCCGGCACGCTAGACTGTGTCGCAATAGCAAATAAAACCATCAACACCGTCATGCCGGTGAAAACCGGCATCCAGAACTTACTGAAAATACTGGATTCCCCCGTATCGCAGTACGGGGCAGGCTCTTTGTCGCGCTTCGCTAGCACGGAATGACGAAATGGTAATTACGACACAGTCTCGAAAGCCGGGAACCAGTTCAAAGTTACTGGATTCCCCCGTATCGTGTACGGGGCAGGCTCTTCGTCGTGCTGCTCTGGAATATAATCCGGCAGTCTACCCGGCGCATGCCTGGGTATGCTGGACAGAATGACGAAATGGTAATTACGACACAGTCTCATGAGCCGGGCTTTGTTGCCGACAAACTTAGCCTGCGAACGCGAATTGCCGCAAGGAGTAAATGATGAAGCCCGACATTATTGCCCTTTGTAATCAAAAAGGCGGCGTAGGGAAAACCACCTGTGCTTTAAATATTGCTGCCGGACTGACCAGGCTGGGTAAAAAGGTACTGCTTGTTGATTTTGATCCCCAGGCGCATTTAACTTATTCTCTCGGTATTGTTGCCCACGATCTTCGTCAGACTGTTTATTCAGTAATGAAAGGTTCCTTACCTCTGGAAGAGGCTCTCCTGGAACATGGGGGGATGAGTGTGCTTCCGGCCAATCTTGATCTGGCCCAGATGGAAAACGAAAAAGCCGCTTTTCCTGACGGCGAATTTACCTTGAAGAATAAACTGGCAGGTATCCGGGACAAAGATTATGTCCTTATTGACTGTCCCCCTTCTGCGGGATTTCTTACCGTAAATGCGCTGGCCTGCAGCCGCGAGATTTACATTCCGCTCCAGATGGAGTTTCTGGCCTTGAAGGGAATGGGACGGCTCATGAGCCGCATAGAAGAAGTTCAGAAAAGTTTCAATAAGAAACTGAAGATATCCGGTATTATTCCCACCCGTTTTGATTCCCGCAAGAAATTGAATAATGCCATTATGGACAGCATTCGCGAGCGCTTCGGGGATAAAGTGTTTTCTACCGTAATTCGTGAAAATATTGTGGTGGCGGAAGCCCCGAGCTTCGGCCAGACAATATTTGAATATGCACCGAAAAGTCATGGCGCGGAAGATTTTCTGAGCCTGTGCGAGGAAATCTTAAAAAAGACATAATTATAGTCGTATATATGACCAAACAGCTAAGCTCTCGCCGCAAGGCCTATCTGGCCCTCGCGGTCGTGACCCTCCTCTGGGGATATAACTGGGTCATTATGAAGGAGTCGCTCCAATACTGCGACCCCTTTGTTTTCAGTGCGTTGCGCATTTTTTTCGGGTCTTTTGTCCTGCTTTTCATTATTGCCTGGCAGCGCGGAAGCATCGTCCCTCAAAACATTCCCCTTCTCGTCTTGACCGGCATTCTTTCCACTACGGGCGGAACCGGCCTTTCCACCTGGGCCCTGCAAAACGGAGGGGCCGGGAAAACGGCGATTCTGGTGTACACCATGCCGTTTTGGGCTCTGTTGCTGGGATGGCCCATCCTTGCCGAACGTATCCGCGGCCTGCAGTGGGTCGCTGCAGGGCTCGCCCTGGCGGGGTTAATGGCGATTTTGTCGCCCGGGAAAATATCCCTCGATTTTTCCAGCTCTCTTCTGGCGATTACGTCGGGTCTTATGTGGGCGGGTGGATCCATTCTGATCAAGATAATGGGTAAAAAAAGCGATTTTGACCTCTTGTCCGTTACGGCCTGGCAACTTTTTTTCGGGGCTATCCCGATTGGTCTTGTGGCTGTACTGACCCCGTCTCCGGCGATCCAGTGGACAGCTTATCTGCTGGGCGCGCTTGCCTATAACATTGTATTTGCAACCGCTATCGCTATTCTGTTATGGTTTTACGCCCTGCAGAAATTGCCGACGGGATCGGCTACCATGGGTACATTGGCCACACCGGTGATCGGCGCCACAGCCGCAGCCGTTCAGCTTGGCGAAAGGCCGTCGGCCGGCGAAATAACCGGGATGATCCTGATCTTGGGCGGAATTTTCCTGCTTGTCTTTCTGGATCTGCGTTGCAAAAAAAACGCCTGATATCCGGGATTGTGCATTCCGGATAAGTTAAAACAAGAGCAGCCAAAAATTATTCTGCAGGGATCATTGATTCTTGCAAACGAAATGTCATCAGGTATATCGACTGTCTAGTCCCCCGCCGGAGATGGTTTTTCGTTTGTATGGAATAATTGATATGAATCGTGTAAAATCTTTTGTGCAGACTAATCAATGTCTGGAAAGGGGTACAACATATGACATACCGAGTGATTCAATGGGCAACCGGTTCGATGGGAAAGACATGTCTCCGGGCCGTGATCGATCATCCCGACCTGGAACTGGTGGGACTTTTCGTTTACAGTGACCGGAAAATCGGCCGGGATGCGGGCGAGATCGCCAGACGGCCGCCGACGGGCGTAATTGCCACCAGCAAAATGGAAGATATCCTGGCCCTGGATGCCGACGTGGTCATTCATGCCCCGCGCATCCAGTTTCCCTATCGCCACCATAATAAAGACATGTGCCGCCTTTTGGCCTCGGGCAAGAATCTGATTACGATTAACGGGCATAGTTTTCCGGCCTATCACGGTTCCGCTTATGCCGCAGATTTCGAACAGGCCTGCGAACAAGGGAACGCCTCTTTCTTCAGTACCGGACTAAATCCCGGTTTTGTGATGGAAAAGATCGCCGCCGCCGCCACGGGCATCTGTACGTCGCTGGAATCCATTTATGTCCGGGAAGTTTTTGACGTCAGCAGCGCACCGGATCATGATTATGTGTTCAACGTCTGCGGGATGGGTTCCGATCCGGACAAGCTCGACCTGACTGCGGCCGGGCCGGTGACGGAACTCATGACCGGGATGTACGCCGAGGTTCTCGCCCTGATCGCCTTCCGTCTGGGAATGACCCTCGAGCGGGTCGAATCCGATCACAGTGTCCTCCTGGCGCCTGCGGACATTCAGGCCCGGGCCGGTATCGTCCGCGCCGGCACGGTCGCCGCGACTAACTGGTGCTGGCACGCCATCATCAGGGGCCAGCGGCTCATTACACTCTCTGTCAATTGGATCATGGGCAATACCCTCCCTGGTTTTGAGACCTTTGATCACTGGAAGATCGTCATCCGCGGCAAACCCGGCATTGATATCGCCATGAACATCGTAGAGCCCGAAAATACCGGTGAGAAAACCAGGGCGGAACAATATGCCGTAGCCGGATCGGTCATCAATGCCATTCCGGAAGTTTGCGCCGCTCCGGCGGGTATTTTCCATTTTCCGCTTTTCGCTCCATACCGGGCACGGTTTTAAGGAATGGTACCGGCGATCGCTCCAGGCATCGATCAGCGGTCAGTCATCAAAAATGATGGTCTCGTAAAAAGTCCGTCACACCGGTGAAAACCGGTGTCCAGCGTTTTGTAAGTCTTTGATATATCTGGATTACGGCTTTCGCCGGAATGACGATTCTGAGGCTTTTCCGACTTTTTACGAGGTCGTCAAAAATGACGATTACGCAAAGAACTGCTCTATGAAAAACCAGGCGCAGCTGCAGATGATCGGAAGACCCGGTGCCCCGGAGCCGGCGATTATTTACCTGTGAAGACCGGTGTTCGCTTCTCCATAAAGGCTGTGGCGGCCTCAATCATGTCCTCCGAGGGGATGGCCGCGGCATTCTTCTGGGCGACGTACTCCAGCCCCGGATAAATCCCCTTGTCCCGACTGTACAGGATCACATCCTTTGTTCCCTGAACGGCCAGGGGCGAACAGGCGGCAATCTCTTGCGCCAGCTTTCTCGCTTCCGTAATCAGAACATCCCGGTCCGCGCAGATCCGGGTGATGAATCCAATTTTCAGTGCTTCATCAGCACCGAAATCCCGTCCGGTCAACGCCAACTCCCGGAACCACCCATGACCGATAATGTGCGGAAGCCGTTGCAGCGTCCCGACATCGGCAATAAAGGCCACCCGAACTTCCCGGACGCCGAAGACCGCATCCGAAGTGGCGATGCGGATATCGCAGGCGGACAGGAGATCGACGCCGCCTCCCAGACAATGGCTGTGGACCGCGGCAATTACCGGTTTGCGGCATTTTTCAATCTGATTTATACCGCCCTGCGCCTTCAGGATCATGAGACGCAATTTTTCCCTCGTACCGGCATCCATCTGGGTGTACATAGATCCCAACTCGGTCAGGTCCGTCCCGGTCGTAAATGATTTCCCTTCCGCCCGCATGACAACGACGCGAACTTCCGGATCCTCATCGAAAGCCGTAAAATGTTCGGCCAGCCCTTTATAAAAGTCAAAGCCCATGGCATTGCGCTTTTCCGGCCGATCCAGAATCAACCAGGCTATATGCCCTTCCAGCTCAACTCTGAATGGATTTTTTTTCTCTGTCATGATCAACCTCCTTGCCTCATATAGTATAGTCTCTTTGATTGAAGTAGACTGCTTTCTCCCGTAATCTGGCATAAACGGCAAAATAGAGCAACAAAACTTCACGGGACAAATCATCTTTCACCAGTAACGGAAAACCGGAGGAACCGTATTTACTGCTCCGGAGTCGGCAATAACCACGGACACTTTTTACCGCAGTTTTTTTATTAACGGACTTCCCGTATCCCGGAAGTTGCAGTTGATTATTCTCGTTTTATTTTCTATAAATTCTTGCGGTTTTTTATCCAAACAGAAAAATACGGAGAATTGATGTGAGTGCAGTAAAAACTGTGTTGTTTGATCTCGGGAATGTTCTGGTGGATATTGATTCACGGGCATTCTGGAGTGGCCTGGGATTTTTCCAACCGGAAGAAAGGGCTCCTTTTACAGATGGATATACCTCTTTGACCAGACAATATGAGACCGGATATATGGGGACAGATGATTACCTGAGCGGTCTTCGCCTTGTTTTTAACAAAAAATTCAGTATCGGACGGCTCCAAAGAGCATTTTCCGGCATTATTGGGGAACCAGTTGCCGGAGTATCCGCTATTGTCTCGCGCCTATCGCGTACCCGGCAAACTGCTTTGGTCAGCAACACCAACGAAATTCATTACAAACTATGTCAAACGAAAGTGGAGGCTCTCCAACTTCTTCAGAAACACTATCTTTCGTATCAATTAAAGGCCATGAAGCCGGAGGGCGGTTTTTATGAGGCGATTATCCGGGATCAGGGAATACGTCCTTCTAAGTTGTTGTTTATTGATGATCTTGCCGAAAATGTGCAGGCGGCAAAAGTTGCCGGGATGCAGGCAATACAATTTAAAAGCTCCCAGCAACTGGAAACTGCTTTGCAATCTCTTCATGTTTTCTGACATTGTCTGAAAGTCAGGCTTAAGGTTCTTCAGCTGCTTTTTGCTTCCCTGCTGATTTGTCTTACCGCGTCCACAGCGTATATTATCTGGTCTTTCGTATTATAGTAGCTGAAACTAAAGCGGACAGTGCCTTGCGGATAGGTGCCGATGGTTTTATGAGCGGACGGAGCACAGTGCAAGCCGGGCCGGGCCATGATGTTGAAGCGTTCGTCCAGTTCGAGTGTCACGGCGGCCGGATCCAGCCCTTCGATATTGAAGGAAACAATTGGTGTGCGCAAGACCGTATCGGTTTGTCCATAGAGGATTATGGAAGGCACAGTTTGAATTCCTTCGATAAACATTTTTACCAGACTCTCTTCCCTGCTTTTGATCTGTGCCAGGCCTTTTCCCAGTATGAATTGCACACCGGCTGCCAGACCCGCAATGCCCGCCGTATTCGGTGTGCCGGCTTCGTAACGGTCAGGCAGGAAATCCGGCTGTTCTTCTTGTTCCGAGCGGCTTCCCGTTCCACCGATACAAACCGGCTCGACGGTTGTTTCCATTCCCTCGCGGAGATATAGTCCGCCGGTTCCCGCAGGACCGAACAGCGACTTATGCCCGGTAAATGCCAGCATGTCCACGTTCATATCCTGAACATCAATAGGATAACAACCTGCCGTCTGGGCGGCGTCAACACATAAAGAGAGCCCGTGTTCCCGCGCAATCCGGCCGAGAGCGGCAACCGGCATAACTGTTCCCGTTACATTAGAGGCATGAGTGAGAAATATCGCCCGCGTATTTTTTCGGATTGATTTGATGATATCTCCGGGATCAAGTTCGCCTTGCGGGCTGCACGGAACTACCGTTATCTCCACTCCCTTTTTCTCCATTGCCCGCAGGGGCCTCATCACGGAGTTGTGCTCCATACCGGAGGTCAGTACGTGATCCCCCGGTTTTAAGAAACCGAAAACGGCTATGTTCAAAGCCTCCGTAGCATTTTTTGTCAGTGCTATTCGCAGCGGATCGGCAATATTGAACAATTCGGCCAGTTTTTCCCGCGCCGCGAAAATTATCCGGGCTGCTGCAACCGACAGGCGATGTCCGGAACGTCCGGGGCTGCCGCCTATATCCTGCATATAATGCTGCATGGCGGACAACGTTTCCGGCGGCTTCGGCCAGGATGTCGCCGCATTATCAAAATAAATCGGCTCCATTAATGTCCTTTCCTCACGGTTTGAATAAAATAAATGAAATTGGCTATTGCGGGAAATATCCCCTGATAAAATCCATAAATAGTTTATGGATTGGTTTTAAATCCAATTGCTTTTGGCGGATTAAATAAAAATCTCTTTCCATGGCGGGAAGATTGGCGATCTTAATTTCCCTCAATAAGCCCTGCAGCAATTCCCGCCCGATGGCGTGGAGAGAAAGAATGGAAACACCAAGCCCCGCAATAATCGCTTCTTTTACCGCTTCCGAACTGCCGAACTCACAGCAAATATTAAACTCGGCGAGACTAACCGCCTTATGCTCTTTCAAATAGAATTCCCACACATCTCTTGTTGCCGATCCTTTTTCCCGAATAACAAAAGGCTCCGCAGATAATTCGGTGAGCGTGATTGATTCTCTTTTGCACCAGGGATGATTTTGAGCAGCGGCCAGGACCAGGCGGTCTTTTCCCAATGGTTCGGAAAGGAGTTTTTTATTCAGGGGGTTTTTGCCGATTAAGCCTATCTCCACCTCGCCCGCCAAAACCATATTCATGGTTTCTTCACTGTCCGCCGTTTGAACATGCACTCGGACATTGTCATATTTTTTTCTAAAAAGGCTTAAAGCACGCGGGAGAATGTACGTGGCGGGAATCGTGCTGGCTCCGATATAAATTTCGCCGCCGGTATTTTCATTGAGCTGAATAATTTTTTCTCCCGCCTCATTGCGTAATTTAATTATCCGTTGGGCGTATTCGTAAATAATTTTTCCTTCCGGCGTCAGCGAAATCCCCAGGGGACTGCGGTTGACAATCCGGACTCCGAGATAATTTTCGATATTCTTTATGTTCTTGGTCAGCG
Organism: Deltaproteobacteria bacterium; assembly: GCA_025361065.1. Lineage (GTDB taxonomy): Bacteria > Desulfobacterota > Syntrophia > Syntrophales > Smithellaceae > MVRV01. The sequence goes on along the minus strand of JANYAY010000169.1, from coordinate 16,739 downwards.
CGGGCTGGGTTAAAAGCATTTTTTTGGCAGCGCGGCTGAAACTTCCCTCCTGGGCCAGAGAAATAATCGCCTCCATCTGTTGCATGGTTATGTTTTTAAAACTCTCTGCACTCATGCCGTATTTTTAGCATAAATTTTTCTTATTCACCAATGGTTATTATAACTATATGGAATTTGCGGCATTACTTACTGTTTAATCAATAAATTCCTTATGGAAAAATATTAATTCTTCAATCCTGAATCATATCATTCATCTGCCGGCATATCGATTATTACTTAAATGAATATGAAGCATTCAATTATAGCTATTTTGAATTGGCTATTTGTCTAACCGTCTGTTAGCTTTCCTGCGGATTTTTAGCCTTCTGACATAACGGTAAATGAAAAAAATATTGCGCCGGGAAGTGGTTAATATCATCGAGTCTCATTGGTATGTCGCCCGGGATACCGGTCAGGTTTAACGGAGCCAAATGACAGAAAAAACGGCCTGACGACATAAGGAGTAGGAGTTGATCAGCCAACATTCAGGAAATTGGCTATATTCGCAGCGCATCAGGAATATTTTCCATCAGGCGCTGATTTCTCCCTGGCCTTACCGGATTGTCCGGATTGCTCTGGCGTGTCTTTTTATCTACGGTGGCGTTATTAAGCTCTTCGATCCCCGATCGTTTGCCTCGACCATTTCTTCCTATGATCTGGTTGACGAGATGTTTCTTCCCGTGGTGGCGATCGGTCTGCCCCTGATCGAGGCTGTTGCCGGACTGGCCCTGCTTTTCGACCGTCCGTGGGGGCTCCATCTGATCACAGTGCTTTTGGCCCTGTTTGCCTTTGTGCTCGGCTACGGCATTCTTGGCGATCTGAACGTTGATTGCGGCTGCTTTGGTGCGGAGGAACTAAATAAGCAGGCCGGCCTGCGGGCGGCATTTTATCGCGACCTGATCCTGATCGGGATTGTCATGCCGTATCTGTATGCCGCCCGACGGTTTGGAACGAGGGCGGAGGAAAGACAGAGTATAGAAAAATAATTAGATGGTTTCATGAGGATCGGGATTTAATTAATCAATGAAAGGAGAAAAAAGTATGGAGTGCAAAAGAAGTTTGTGGAGTGTGTTGATTGCGGCCCTGCTGGTTTTCAGTCTGGCCGGCGGCGCCATGGCGGCATGGGGAACCAAGGAACTGGATACTGAGAAGATTGCCGTAGCCTTTGCCGGGGAAGTCCAGCGCGGGGAATATAAGGTCGTCACCACACAGGAACTGAAAAGCTGGATCGATCAGAAGAGGCCGATGCTCATCGTGGACACAATGCCCTTTGAAGCCAGCTATAAGAAGCAGCATGTTCCCGGCGCTGTCCAGATGGAATTTCCGATTCCCGAAATGACGAAACCGGACGACAAAACCAAAGCCGTCCTGGAAACGCTTTTGGGTCCGGATAAAAACCGCCTCATCGTTTTCTATTGTGGTTTCGTGAAATGTACCCGGAGCCACAACGGGGCCATGTGGGCCGTGAAGCTTGGCTATAAAAATGTATTTCGCCATCCCGGCGGTATTAAAGCCTGGGCTGAAGCAGACTATCCGGTTGAACAGGTAAAATAAGTGACAGGCTTCACGAAAGATTATGCAGGGTGTGGCGTCTGCGTCGCTGTTTGCTCCTTTCTCACCGAGTTTGGGACGCACCGGAAGATTCTTGCGGATTGTCCGGAAGCGGCTTTTAACTGTAAGTCCTGCCGCCGTTGTGAGGCCGTGTGCCCTCGCCATCTGTCGCCGGCGTCGGCCTTTTTGGCAATAAAAGAACGGCTGGTTCAAAAGGAGCAGATAGCAAATTCTGTCCGCAAAGTAATGGAAAGCGCCAGGGCGTTTGCTAAAGCCGGACATAGGTTTCCCTTTGCTTTTTACGGAAGTGCGAATACTGTCTTCTGGCCGGGGTGCGGGCTTGCCGCAAACCTTCCGGGGCTGGTCCGCAAAGTACGCGATATCCTGAGCCGTCAGTTGCAGCAAAAAGTCGGTTTGGTTCTGGACTGCTGCTATGATCCGGTGTTTACACTGGGCGATACTCAAGCTTCTTTTGCTGCGTTGCACGAAATTGAGCAGCGCCTCCATGCCGGCGGCGTGCGAAAGGTGATCACCGGCTGTCTGAATTGTCATAAGCTTCTGTCGGAACATCTCCCGGGTATTGAAGTTGTCTTTATCCTGGAGGTGCTCCCGCCGGAGATATTTAAGCAACAGCAGCGCGACCAGATTTATCTCCATCACCCCTGCCCATCCTCCCGGTGGGAGGGAATTCGCAATGCTGCCCAGGAGGTGGTCAATCATATTTATCAGTCACATTGTTCTCCGGGGGAATATTTTGTTAACAATAGTGTTGAAGCATCCGTCCCGCTTTGTTGTGGTGCGGGTGGCGGTTTAAGTTCACTGTCTCCGGAGCTGGCGGATCGTTTTATTTCACGGATTATTCAGAAGGGAACAGACATGACGATTGTGACATATTGCACCGGTTGTCAGAATCGTCTTTTGCAACGCGGCGTCGCAGCGGTCCATCTTCTGGAATGTCTGGTCGATACACCGCCGCGCCGGATAGTTCCTTCTCCGCTGCGACAATGGATCAACCGCTTGGTTCTGGCCACTCAGTCCAGGCTCAAAATGCCGATAATTCCGGCACTGTTCGTCATCGCTCTGCTTGTTGCGGGCGGCATTTACCTAAACGCGCAGTATTTCTTTGCTGCGGATGCGCTTGCAGACCTTCTGGGCCATTATCCTGTTGTTGCGCCTGTAATCTTTTTGGGCATCTATGCCCTTGCTCCGGCTCTCTTTTTGCCCAGCATTCCCCTGACGCTGGCGGCCGGTTTTTTCTGGGGACCGGTTTGGGGAGTACTCTTTTCCATTTCCGGGGCAACGCTTGGGTCCTGCCTGCCCTTTTTTCTGTCGCGGTATCTTCTGCAAAACTTTATTAAAAACAAGGTTGCGCAGGAGCGCTGGCAATGGCTTCAGGATAAGGTGAATCAACATGGCTGGAAGGCCGTTGCCGCAACCCGCCTGATCCCCGTCTTCCCCTTCAACCTGCTTAATTACCTTTTTGGCTTGACCCCCATTCCCTTTCTGCAGTACCTTTGGAGCACGTTTGTTTTTATGCTTCCGGCGTGTATCGCTTTTGTGGCTTTTGGCAGCTCGCTTTCGGAGTTGATACTGCGGGGGAATATCCGCGGTGTCATTGTCGGAGTTGTCATTGCTGTCTGTGCTTTTCTGATTCCTCTTGCTCTGCGGCCGTTTTTCCGCAAAATCGGAGAAAGTAAACAAGAGACAGATGGTTAATTCTCCGTAAGTCCGGCAGCCAACTACCAGAAAATGATAAATTGAATTATGGTTGATTATTATGATATCTTCAATCCACGGAAGAATATTAAGAAGAAGCAACTGCAAGATACGTTCGAGTTCAACACTTCGCGGGGAGTTCTGATGAGACGAAGAATCACCTTTATTGCTCTGCTTTTGGTCATATTTGCCGGGACAACTGTGTTGTGGGCACAGCAAAAGATTCTTTTCCGGGAAAATTTTGACACTCTCGCCGGATGGGAAACGCTGACTTTTCCCAAGATCAAGACCCATTCAACATATACATTAGTTCCCGAAGGAAGCAAGTTTGTCCTGAAGGCTGAAAGCCATGCCTCGGCTTCCGCTATTGTCTATCGCCGGACTTTCAATATTTACGAAAATCCCCGCCTTCGCTGGCGCTGGAAGGTAGAACAATTCTCGGATCGCGGAAACCCGAAGGAGAAAGCGGGAGACGATTATCCCCTTCGGGTGTATGTCATTTTCCAATATGATCCCGCTCAGGCCTCGCTGGGAGAACGTCTGCTTTATAACGCCACCAAGACTATCTATGGTAAATACCCGCCGCACAGCTCACTGAATTATGTCTGGACGGGTGCGAGCATTCCGGAACGATTTATTGTCAGCCCTTATACGGACAAAGCATATATGGTCATCCTGGAGAAAGGAAGGCAGCGCGTCGGCCGGTGGGTGGAAGAATCGGTCAATGTTCTGGACGATTACCGTCAGGCCTTTGGTAAGGAGCCTCCACCAACGGCAGGATTGGCCGTCATGAGCGATACGGACAATACAGGGGCAAGTGCTGTGGCCTATCTGGATTTCATTGAAGCAGGACGCTAAAGGCTGCCAAAATTAAAACCATGACCGGTTTAGTCGGCTGGCGCCGGCCGCGGGCTTCAAACCCGTTTGGGCAAACTGTGCAAGGTTTGCTGTTTAGTTCGATTCTGAAGCCGGTCTGATATTTTCCCCACAAAAAAATGCTATACCGGTAGGCCACTTTAGTGATAATACGACTACAAAGTGTTCTTCCCGCAGATGCGGAAGATGAATAGCCACAAGGAAAAATCGTCCGGGTAAATCAAATTCTCAATGGGCAAAGATTGAGGATATGGCTGCCGGGCAAAAATTATTATTCGTGGAGGAGAAAATTTATGCAGCTTGCAGATTTGTTTTCGCTTAAAGGAAAGGTGGCCCTGGTTACGGGCGGTGGCCGTGGTATTGGTAAATTTATCGCAACGGGCTTGGCGGAGGCCGGCGCCGATTTAATTTTAACATCCCGTAAAATAAAAAACCTGGAAGTTACAGCCAGGGAGTTGGAAGACAATTATAAAATACGCGCTTTGGCTATTGCCAGTGATATGAGCAAAGAAGATACAGTTGACGCCATGCTGGAAGAAGCGCAAAAGAAATTCGGGCATATTGATATTCTGGTTAACAACGCCGGTGTTACCTGGGGCGCACCTACACTGGAATTCCCTCTGGAAAAATGGGATCAACTTTTCAATGTCAATGTCCGCGGCGTCTGGGTAATTACCCAAAAAGTTGCCCGCATCATGAAGAATCAGGGTGGCGGCAATATTATTAATATTTCTTCCGTCACGGCTTTTCGCGGCACGCTGGAAGAGGCACACCCGGCGGTTCCTTACAATTCCACCAAAGCCGCCATCAACATATTGACTATGAATCTGGCCGTAAAACTTGCTCCCTACAACATCCGGGTCAATGCCATTGCCCCCGGGTTCTTTCTGACGGATATGATGGCCTACATCGAAAGGCCGGAGTTTAAGCCGGCATACGATGCGACTCTTGGTGTTATTCCTCTGCGCCGTATGGGGAAAATGGATGATATCAAAGGGATTGCCGTATTTCTGGCATCCGCTGCATCGGCTTATATGACCGGCCATATCATTGTTGCGGACGGTGGTATGCTGGCCCACTAGAATTGTCTTATAAGGAAAAGAAATTTGTCTACATCAGTAAATATTGTTACCCCCAGAGATGCGGCAACCGTAATTCTGGTGCGGACAATAAATGATGGTTCGTGGGAATTATTTTTAGCCCGCCGCCATCGCCGCCAGACATTTATGGCCGGTGCTTTTGTTTTTCCGGGCGGACAACTGGAGAATAGCGACAGTGATCCGGAACTTTCTTCTCTTGTTTTAGCGGCAGACAATTTTCATCCCCGGGCCTTATTGCAGGAGGACGGCCTGACACCGGACAAAGCACGGGGATTTTTTATCGCGGCCATTCGGGAAACTTTTGAAGAAGCGGGAATTTTTCTGGCCGGCTACAGCAATGGGAATTTTATTGCTTTTCAGGAGAAGGAAGCTGTTGTTCGTTTTTCCGCTCACAGGCGGGCCCTGAACTCAGGCGAAATTTCTTTGGCCGATATTCTCCGCAAGGAAAATATTTTATTATTTCCGGATACCCTGGTACCTTTTAGTCACTGGATTACTCCGGAAAGAGAGGGGAAAAGATTTGATACCCGCTTTTTTCTGGCCCAGCTGCCCCAAGGTCAGGAGACTGTTTCCGATAATATGGAACTTACTGAATTCTTGTGGGTCACACCGCAAAATGCGCTCCGGATGCATTTATCCCGGGAAATCATGTTAATGCCGCCGACACTCAAAACGGTTATGGAATTGCTTCCATTCAAAAGTGTTGATGAGCTTTTCGCGGCGGCCAAGAGGCGCATTATTTATCCCATCCTGCCGCAGATTTTTGATCAGGGAATCAAATTACCGCATGATCCGGAGTACGGCCTTGAGCAATATAGACAACCGGCAAACCCGGATGAACCCTCCCGCATTATTGCCGAAGACGGAGTGTGGAAAGCGGCTTTCTATCAGGATATAAAAAGGCCCTGAACTTTATAAATGAAAAGTTCAGGGTTCAAACACTTAAAATCTAATCTAACTGAAAATTTCACTTTGCAACACGCCGCAGGTTTTATCCGGACATGTAATGAAATATCGACACCCCACTCCACATTTTCTCAAGCTTTCCTTGACTTACAAGACCGCGTCCTATAGTTTTCCCCAAAAATTGTGTTATCATAAGAATTGGAGGTCATTATGAGTCGTTTTAGTGTCGGGGCAGCGCATTGTGTAAGGGGAGCAGGGCTGATCATCTTGTTGGCGATTCTCTTGATTTCAGCGTCGGTCCAGGCCGACATGGTCACCATGGAGGCCAACACCGATCGCATGGGCGCGGACTATCGCCGCATCGACGGCAGCCCGTCGGTTGAGGCCTGTCATTCCGCCTGTCTCGCCGAAAAGGAGTGCGATGCTTTTACATATGTGAAATCAGCTCACCACTGCTGGCTGAAAAGAGGCGTGCCCGGACCAACCCCCAACAATGATACCATATCCGGCGTAAAGAAGCGCGCCGTCGGGGGAGGAAGCTGTGCTACTGTGGATGGCGTGACCTGTGAGCCCAACACCGACCGCATGGGTGCGGACTACCGGAGAATCGATAATGCGCCTTCAGTGCAGTTTTGTCAGAACCAATGCGCCACGGAGAGCAAATGTGCCGCCTACACCTACGTGAAGTCTGCCTTCCATTGCTGTTTGAAGACAGGCATACCCAATGGGACGAGCAACGGCGACGCGGTTTCAGGCGTGAAATTGCGCGGATCGGCTCCGGCGACAGTTCCTGCAAATGAGTCCGGTAATTCCAGAACATATCCTGATCCCATGATCAACGGACACTATGTGGATAATTGCCTGAATTGGGGGAGCAACTGTCAAAAGCCGGCGGCAGACTATTTCTGTCGGAAAAATGGTTTCTCCGGGGCGATTTCATTCGAATTGGCTAATCGTCGCCCGACATTGGTAATGGGAGACAATAAAGTGTGCAACGAGGGCTTCTGCGTAGGCTTCTCGCGCATCGTCTGCGGGGGCGCAATGGCGGGCACGCCTGCCGATAACAGCGGCTCGGATGATCAGCGGATATCCGGGAGATACCAGACATGGCAATCCTATAACTTTCAGGGTCACTATATCCGGCACAGGAATTACCTTGGCGAAATCACGCCTATCAGCTCTGAGCTCGATTCCGCCGATTCATCCTTCCGGCTGGTGCCGGGATTGGCCGGTGGCAATACAGTATCTTTCGAATCGAAAAAATATCCGGGCTATTACCTCCGGCACCAGGGATTCCGGATCAAACTGCATCAATTGGACAACAGCGATCTGTTCCGTAAAGATGCTTCTTTTCGCGTAGTGCCGGGTCTGGCCGACCCATCCTGGAATTCTTTTGAATCCGTCAACTATCCCGGCCGCTATCTGCGGCATCGGGATTTTCACCTCTATGTGGAAAGCGGCAATGACGACATTTTCCGCAAGGACAGCACATTTAGATCGATAGGGGGCAATAGCAACGGTGCCGATGACAGCGGAACTAAGACCGATAAACAGGGTAAAGAATCGGTTATATTCTACAATGGCAACGACGATAGTGTTTCATCGGGAGGAAGAAGTCCACGTTTCAGTATTGACCGGCCGGTATGGATCACCAATATGTTTACTTATCATTATGGCTACAGCGGGACACCGGGAAGTATCCGGATAGTCAGTGCGACAGGCGTTGAGGTTGGCATCTGGCAGGCTCGGGGAAGATCGGGAAGCCCCCGCCCCTCTTATTATTGGGAGATTACACCGGAAGTTGTCCTGCAACCGGGTACATACCTCGTGGAAACCTCCAATCCCGGCTCCTGGTCGCAAAACGCGAGATCGGGAGGTAACGGGATGGTCGAGATCAAGGGCGTTTATGTAAATCCCTGAGACGGGATTTTTCTGATTTGCCAAAAAGATAAGGGAAAGGAAGCAAAAATGACGGGACTTACCCGACTGCTTGCCACAACCGGCATTGTTGTACTGCTGGGCATGGGAGCAGGATTTTTTGATTTTGTGGATGCCGGGGCAAAGAACCTCAAACAGCAAAAAACAACCGGCGCCTCTGCAACATGGAGCAAAACATTTCCGACATTTAACAACTATCGGGCAGCGGTTATTGCCACCTCCGACGGCGGCTACCTGCTGACCGGCTCAAAAGGAGAAAACGCCAACGACAACGGCTCTTCACTTTGGGTTATGAAAACCGACAGCCGTAGCACGAAGATCTGGGAAAAAGGATTTTCCCCTCAGAAAAACAGTTCTAACCACGGTTATGCGGTTCTGGAAACGGCTGACGGCTATCTGGTGACCGGCACAAAAGAGTTATCTGCTCAGCATGGCGGATCGACGTGGAACGAACTATGGGTAATTAAACTTACCAAAAACGGCGCGACCATTTGGGAAAAAGCCTATGGCTGCCAATGGAGTGCCAATACCTCTGCCGGTGAAGGGCGCTCCCTTCTCCAGACCGCTGACGGTGGTTTTATTGTGGGTGGATTCGGCAGCGTAGGTGGAGCCGTGACAGCATGGCTTGTCCGCCTGGACAAAAACGGAAACCGGCAGTGGGAAAAATTTCCGGGAGCTGCGGACGACAGAGGCGGAGCTTCTCCGGTTGCCATTACCGCGGCGACAGATGGACATTTCTATGCTGCTTTTACAGCACCTGATGAACATGCCGTTGTCCTGAAGCTGGACTCTTCCGGCAATATTGTGTGGCGGCGTCAGCTCGATCAGTATCGGCAAAGTTCTTTGGGGGCAATAAATGCAGTAAGCGATGGGGGATTGGTTTTTGCAGGTTCCGGTGATGGAGACGGACTGTTGGCTAAGTTTGATGCCAACGGCTCTGTCGGCTGGCACAAAACCTTTGGTAAAAATCAGCAGGGAAGAAGTGCCGGGCTGTGGGCTGTAACGCCAACAGCAGATAACGGATTTATCGCCACTGGCGGGATAAGTCCGGGCAAGGCTATCCTCTGGGTTCTGCGAATTGACAACAAAGGAGTGCAGCTCTGGGATAAAGAAATTTCCGACCGACGCCTGTCAACCGGATACGCCGTGGTGCAGTCCTCTGACGGTGGCTATGTTGTGTGCGGAAGCGATGACAAAGGTGTAGCGGTGTGGCTGTTCAAACTGGATGCAGCAGGCAATCAGGAAAAGTAATTCCGGTTCCTCATAATCACTTCGATGAGGCAGCGCAAGTCATCGCAGCGCTTTGCCCCGTCTGTAAAACGAACCAAAACTTAAGGAGGAAAGTAAATTGAAAAATATTTATTCCCTGTTAGTCAGCATTTTTGTCATATGCTTGCTGCCGTTGTCAGGGTTTGCCGATGATGTGAAAGTTATATTTGACTCTCCACGGTTGAATACAGATAGGCCGTTTTTCTCTTCTCTTAAGATAGCCCCTGACGGTAAAACGGCTTGGGCAGGCACAATGAAAACCATTTTACGGTTCACCGGCGGGAAGCACGAGGCTTTCAGCAGGGAAAACGTAGCCGCCTTCGCTGATTCATCCTGCGGCAACTTTCAACCGCTTGCGGTCGACACCAAAGGTGTGTTGTGGGTTGGGTTGCAGTGTTACAAGGGGGCACCGCTGGCCACGTTTGACGGTAATACCTGGCAGCTTATAACCAAAGATATTATTCCCCTCCCTGAGTATGTAAAAACTGTATCACTCATGGTTTTCGATAAAAACAACGTCATGTGGCTTGCAACCTATAGCGGATTGGTTCGTTACGATGGTAAAGAGTGGAATTTATTTTCTCCGGAGAACTCATCTCTTCCGTATCGGCAGATTTCCGCCTTGAGTATCGACAAAAATGGTACCGTCTGGATCGGCACTGGACAAGGAGATATCGCTAAATTTGACGGTAAGCGATGGGAAATATTCAAAGCCGGGAAAACTATCGGTCTTCCGACGGGCCGCATGGTGAAAAGCATTAAATTCGATACGAATAGCGTTATGTACTTTACCAATTACACCGGCGAAGCATACAGATATGCTGACGGAAAATTCCATTTGATTGGATGTAACTATGGCGGCGGCTGTTATTTTGAGGATGTGGCCGTTGATCGGCAGAACGTCCTTTGGTTAGCCAATAATATCAACCGTGGCCCGGGTCGGGAACCTGGATTGTTGCGGCAAGACGGCAAAAAAATGAGATCATTCAAACTGCCCAATAATTCGAGCTACTGGCTGGAGGTCGATGCGGCAGGAAACAAATGGATAGCCACGAGTGGAAAGTTCGATGCTAATGGATCCATCATCCTGTTTAACGAAGGCGGTGTAAAGGTGCAATGACCTGATTGTCAGGCAAATTATAAAAAATTGCTGCCAGCCGTTTTTACCCGGAAGGAAATATGTGATAAGTTGAAAAGCCCTGAATCTTTTTAAGAGATTCAGGGCTTTTGATTTTTATTGAACGGAGAAGCAAGCTAGAACTTAATTTTAGGAGCTACTTTCGCATCTTTTGGAGCTTCAAAGAAGGCCGCATCTTTAAACCCGTACATACCGGCCAGAATGTTAGCCGGGAATGATCGAATAGCTTCATTATAAACCTTCACGGCTTCGTTATATCTCATTCTTTCCACCGCAATACGATTTTCCGTGCCCGCCAGTTCATCCTGTAATTTCATGAAATTTTGATTTGATTTCAAATCCGGGTAGCGCTCCACAACAACCATCAATCTGCTTAAAGCGCCGCTCAATTCATTGTTGGCGGCAATCTTATCCGGTACAGTTCCCGCACCACCAACCCTTGACCGTGCATTGGTGACTTCCACCAGCACATCTTTTTCCTGCTTGGCATAACCCTTGACTGTTTCCACCAGATTGGGAATCAGGTCATACCGGCGTTGCAGCTGATTTTCCACCTGCGACCAGGCCGCTTTTATTCCCACATCCATCTTGATGAATTTATTATAGTTGCCTGCAAAGAAAGAATATAAGGCTATGACCAGAACAACAATTACCGCCAGCACGATGAGCAAAGTTTTCTTTTTGGAATCCATTTTTACCTCCTGATTATGTTAAAGTGTCTCTATTATAAGCGATCGACTATGTTACAAATATTATTGACTTTCTGTAGATATTTTCTAAAAATATCCACAACTTCAACGCTTGTAAGCTTATCTTTGCCTTCTTTAATATCGGCGCATAGCATAAATACTGCCGTATCAATTGTAAAGAGCTCTCCCACTTCTTTTATTGTATCGCGCCTGCCCCGCGGCGCTTTTCCCTGTTTAAAATACAGCAGGGCATTGAAAACAGCAATAAAAGCTGTCAGTGAATTACCGATAAGTTTTCTCAATAGTTGCGCTTTACCTTCTGCTTCCAGGTATCCCTGTCGCAGGAGAATCAACTTGCCCCGCAGCTCCCTCTCTATTTGCAGGCGTAAATCAGCCGGATTAAAGTTCAATCCGTCTAATATGTTTTCCCCGTAAATTAAGATATGATTGTTTTTCATGCCTAAAAATTCTATGGGATAGGAATCCAATGAGGATTCAATAAAATCTTTGGTCATAATCAGCGGCACGGCGACACGGCGCTTTTTCCAGGATTTGACGGTATCCAAAACATCCGAAAATTTATCCATTCCGGCGGGCGTCAGCACGACCAGCAAATTTATATCCGACTTGCCCTTAATATATGACCCGCCGGCTGCACTTCCGTAAAGAACGAGTGAAACCAGCTCCTTGCCGAATATTTTTAAATAATCCTGCGTCAAGGGAACAAAAATGTCTTGGGGCCGATCTGGTATTTTTGTCATAAATTCAATCCATTTCTTCATATATCAAGCCGTTGTTCAACAATAACTGTAACATTGTAATATCATAACCGGCATAAGGGTCCGTAACGAAATTCTTGGAAATGAGATGGTCTTGCCACCCGCATGGGTGGTTATTTCGTAACGGTCCCTAATAGTCACCTCCGGCTCCACCTCCGCCGCTGCCGCCTCCGCCAAAGCCGCCAAAGCCGCCGCTGAATCCTCCGCCACCTCCGCCGCCGCGGCCGCCACCGCTCATCAGCAGCAGCAATAACCAGGGAAGCATTGATCTCCCGGCTTTTGTTCCCAAAAGCAATGCCGCAACCGCCAAAAAGATAATCAGCCCGAAAACATTAAATCCTTTTTTCTCCGCCCTGGCCCTGGATCGGGCAGGAACAGGAGACCCGCTGAGTTGCACATTGGCATCTTTGGCAATGTAAGAACTCAGGACATACATTGTGTCATAAAAGGCCTGACCATAGTTGCCGGCCTGGAGTTGAGGCTTTAAATACTTGTCGCGAATTTCCCCGACCAAACCATCAGGCAAAATACCTTCGACACCGTAACCGGTTTCGATACGGACTTTTCTTTCCTTGACAGTTAAAAATATTAAAACGCCTTTGTCTTCGCCCTTTTTCCCGATACCCCAGGCTTTGTAAAGGCCATTGACGTAAAGGCTGGTTTCTTCATTCTCCCCGATAGTAGGAACAGTTACCACGACGACCGCCGTGCCTGTTTTTTGCAGTACTTCGCTTGCCAGGGCTTCCATTTTGGCTTTACTGCCCTGATCAATAACATTGGCAAAATCGTTAACGGCTCCGCGCGGTTGCGGGTATTTTTCCGCAGCAAATAAATGGCCGCAGGTGAGTACTACAAAAACTGCTGCCAGAAACGCCATTATCAATTTGCCACTTTTAGGCGATTGGATTATCTTATTTGTCACAAAATACCAAAATGGGTTTTAATATTAAACGCTTTCTTTTTTAGCGAGTTAACTTTGGCCTGCTCGCTTCAGTGTCGTTATTGGTAGTAATCGAAACATACTTCAATAGCTATATATTGCGCAAACATTACCTTTCCTGTCAAGCTGGAAATAGTGAAGCTAAACACACCTGACATTAACAGCCATTGAATAAAAGATAAACGAAGGAGTGAAAATTCACCCCTTCGCCGCTCCGGCTAATTGCCTGCGCCTGTGCCAATCTAACCACAGAAAATAAAGAATCATAAAGATGCTGTAGACGGCGGAAGGAAGCGCTGCTTCTTTCTCGAACAGAACAATAGCCAGACCTCCGGCGATGCCCTGATTTTTCAAAGTGCCCAGAAGAACCAGGCTGATAATATTTTTTTTATCGATCCGGAGAAAACCCCCAATTTTTTCAATAGCAAATCCCAGAACAAATGTTGTCAAAAGCACAACCAGCATTACAGGAAAGGTCATCAGCGGTTTTGCGAAAATCAAATCACGATTCACGCCAATCATCGAATACAGGACGATAAAAAATCCCCAGTCGGTCAGCATTCCGCGGACTGGAGCAATCCGCTCTTGCAGCTGGAAGTAAAGAATCAGCCGGGACAGGACGAGCGGCAGAATAATCAACAACAGCATGATCCGGAAAAGCTTAGAGGGGTCAGCAAAGGTAGTTCCGATAAATATCCAGAACATCAAAGGCATGATCAGCAAAGCCGTCAAGTACGAAGATACAGTGCCCGATAAAGTATAAGAGACATTTCCTTCCAGAATGGCTGTGAAAGGAATGACGGCTACGGCCGGAGGCACTGCGGCTATCAGGACAAAACCGATCCATATGTTTTGATCGGAAATAAGCAGGGCCGATGCCGCCAGAATAGCGCCTCCCAGCACAACATACGTCATGAGGATACCGGACAGCGACGGCAGTAAAATCGAACGTAGCTTCAGAAAATAGTCGTTGGGTACAGCGATCGTTGCCAGCGTCATTACAAACGCCAAAGCGGGGATCATGAATGGTGTCGTCCAGGCTGCGGGCCCGGGCAAAACGAGGCCCAGGGTAATGGCCAGGAGAAAAATGAAATTGCGGTTGGCTAGCAGTTTTAACATTGTCCGGCTCCACGTTGATCAATGTTTCCTCTCTAGCCAATAAGGCCTGAAAACACAACCTTTTAAAAATGCCGGGACAAGGGGATGTAAAATCATCTTGCTTTAACGATCATTGGATAATAGACACAACGATTGTGAATGAAAATTTCCGGAAATAAGTTCTCCGGGCAGAATTAGGAAATATCAGTTTATGAACCCGCAAATAATTCTGATTCATCCGCCAGTCAGCAAACCTTCAGAACCGCCGGCAGGCATCGCCAAACTTGTCGGCTGTCTGCAGGCAAACGGCATTACTCATCAAATAATCGATGCCAATCTGGAAGGCATTCTCTATCTGCTGGAAAATCCGGCCGGGGAAAACTGCGGTAGCGATCGCTGGACGGCGCGTGCCTGGAAACATCGGGAGAAAAATCTTTGTGCCTTGCGGGGCAGTAATATTTATGGCAATTATAGCCGCTACCAGCGCACCGTTGCCGATATCAATCGTCTCGTCAGCCTGGCCGGGAAAGCTTACGGTGTTGATCTGTCGCTCACCGATTATCATGACCGGCAATTAAGCCCGGTTAAAAGCAGTGATTTGCTGGGGGCTGCCGAAAAGCCGCACTTAAATCCCTTTTATCCTTACTTTTCTTCACGTCTGGGGAATGCTCTAAAAGAAGATCCTGAATTTATAGGGTTTTCCTTGAATTATTTAAGCCAGGCGCTTTGTACCTTCGCCATGATCGGATTCATTAAAAAAATAAATCCCCGGCAGAAAGTTATCCTGGGTGGCTCTCTCGCAACGTCCTGGGTGAAGATTGCCGGCAATAACAATATTTTCCGTGGACTTGTTGATGAAATGGTCGCCGGGGCCGGTGAAAGGAAATTGTTGGAATTGCTGGGTTGTAAAAGCGGTCCAATCGATACGCCGCCCGGCTACCGGGATTTTCCTTTAAAGGACTATCTTTCGCCTGTCTCCATTTTACCTTACAGCACAGCGCAGGGTTGCTACTGGCATCAATGTTCTTTCTGCCCCGAGAAGGCTGAAAATAATCCCTATTTGCCGCAATCAGCAACTCAAGTATTGGCGCAACTGCACAGGCTTTGCGGCGAAATGCGTCCGGGAATGATTCATCTGCTGGATAATGCTCTGAGCCCCGCGCTGCTCAATGCTTTGGCCCGGAGTGACTTGGGTGTCCCCTGGTATGGATTTACAAGAATTACCCGCCATCTGACGGATGACGATTTTTGCCGGCAGCTTCGGCGCAGCGGTTGTACTATGCTGAAACTCGGCATCGAATCGGGCGACCAGGCAGTGCTCGATTCGCTCAACAAGGGCATAGAAATACCTATGGCTTCGCAGGCGTTAAAAGCAATTTCCCGCGCCGGCATTGCCACTTATGTTTATCTGCTTTTTGGTACACCGCCGGAAAACGAAGAAAGCGCCGGGAAGACTTTGCAGTTTACCGTTGATCACCATGATTGTATCGATTTTTTGAATCTGGCGATTTTTAACTTGCCGGTATTAAGCGCCGAAGCAAAAAGCCTGGCCACCACCAATTTTTATGAAGGCGATTTGTCGCTTTATCAAGACTTTGTGCATCCAAAGGGCTGGCAACGCTCCGATGTGCGCAAATTTTTAGAAAAGACTTTCAAAAAACATCCGGCCGTCGCCAAAATTATTCAACGCACACCGGATTATTTTACTTCCAACCACGCCCCGTTTTTCAAGTAATCAACCACCTCTCAGCAAGCTGTCGATGTATGAAATGAACGTCATTATATCGCGAGCTCGCTCACGAGAATTAACGCTCGTCCCGCAGCAGCGGGATTAAACATAAATTTTTGATTCCCCCTTTCATAAAGGGGGATTGAGGGGGATTTAAATTTGTTTGTAAAATCCTCCCTAACCCTCCTTTAGAAAAGGAGGGTTTCCCTGCTGTCGTGAGATCATTCCGAATTTTTCTCCAGTCCTGTCCGCCACTTCGCAACTTTTTTTTAAAAGATGCATCATCATATTGACAACATCTAGATGTTGTGTTTAATGGAAATAAATAATACTACATGTAGTACTTATAATTAACAGCCCTCTTACTTTATCCCAGGAGCAAAACTTGAATGGAAAAGCAGCCTTACACTCCGATTACTCCGGAATTGACGAAAAATGCCCTAACAGTTCTGGAGCGCCGTTATCTGAAACGTGACAAAGAAGGAAAAATCCTGGAGACACCCATCCAGATGTTCCGGCGTGTAGCCGATACCATCGCGGCCGCTGATCTAAAGTTCAATATAAAAGCGGATACAGCGCCGATTGCGGAAGAGTTTTACCGCATGATGACGCTGTTGGAATTTCTTCCCAACTCACCGACACTGATGAATGCCGGGCGTGAGCTGGGCCAGTTGTCGGCCTGCTTTGTATTGCCCGTAGGCGATTCCATGGAGGAAATATTTGATGCCGTTAAATATACCGCCCTGATTCATAAATCCGGCGGCGGTACCGGATTTTCTTTTTCCCGTCTGCGTCCTGCCAATGATGTTGTTTTAACCACCACCGGTATTTCCAGCGGGCCGATTTCTTTCATGCGCGTTTTTGATGTGGCCACGGAAACGATCAAGCAGGGCGGGACACGCCGGGGCGCCAATATGGGTATTCTGCGGATCGATCATCCGGATATCATGGATTTCATCATGTGCAAGGCC
>JANYAY010000166.1 GCA_025361065.1 Deltaproteobacteria bacterium | reverse complement strand
GCAAGGGGGTGGATGTTTTTTAAGTGGCTGTAATATTAATAATTTACACATTAGCACTTCTTAGTCCACCTCCGTCACCCCGTGACACCTCCGCCAGCGGAGGACACGAAATGGCAATTTATCCTATTGCGACACAGTCTCTTTCGCCGGTATGACTGCTTTTATAGCGCTTCTTGCTATTGAGACACAGTCTCCTGCCCTTGGGCAGGCTGTACCTACAAAGATAGTTCGCGATGTAGAGATGAAATTACTACTTTTTTCATTAATGCCCTATTTGGCTCCCTGCCTGTCCATAGTTTGATTTGCTCGGCGCCCTGATGCACAAACATATCCAACCCCGTCAAAAGATGGCATCCCCGCTTCCCGGCATTTTGGAGCATCTTTGTTTCCAAAGGATGATAAATAACATCCATCACGTATTTATATCCCGCAAGCACTGCGGAATCGACAGGGGATTCATCAATATGAGGATACATACCAACCGGTGTAGTGTTAATCAGACAATCAGCCTCTATTTTGCCAATTTCCTCCAAAGCATAAAACGGGCAGTTGAATTTTACCGCCAGTAGCTTGCCGTTTTCCGTCGTGCGATTAACAATGACGGGGAAGCCGCCTTCCTTCATTATCCCGTAAGCCGCCGCCCTGGCCGTACCACCGGCGCCGACAATCACAAACTTCATTCCTTCAATTCTCATGGCCTGCCTCAGAGCAATAATCAATCCCAGCCAGTCCGTATTGGCGCCCGTCAGCCTTCCATTGCTGTTGATAATCGTATTTACCGCCCCGATATTCAACGCGTCGTCGGTAATATCGTCCAGATATTCCATTACTGCAGATTTAAAGGGGATGGTCACACTCGCACCGCCGATGTTCATTCCTCTTACGCCCTGTAACGCCGCCGCCAGATCAGATACGCAAAAGGCGTTATAGTTCCCGGCAATACCGAGATCATTGAGCGCCGCATTATGCATCAATGGCGAAAGACTTTGCCCTACAGGATTGCCCAATAAAATATAATTGCGGAGTTGACTGCCCTCACCTGACAAAACCGGCGGGTTTTGCTTGGGCTCAGCACCATTTATCAGTTTATTAATTTGCATCGTCTCGGTAACTGTCAGTTGCCCCGGCGCCGACGGCGTGCCTGGCGAAAGTGTCGCGAACCCGAGAAAATTACCCAGAGACGGTGCCATGAGCCGGCTGATCCGGCCTTGATCTCCCATACATAAGGCAATTATTTCCTGCAAATGCTTACGGGCATAGGGTATCAGGTTCAGCACCGGCAAATTATCTTCCGGCCTCCGCGCATAAGTAACTATCTTCACGACAGCCGGTTTCAGCTCCCGGCATTGATGAAATATTCCCTTTAATCTCGTCAGCGACGGAGTTCTTTGAAAGTTGTGATAAGAAATTATTATTTTTGTGGAGCCGCCCCGTCTGGCGCAATGAGATTTTAGCTCCTCAATTGCCTCAACGCCGCAGGCAAGCTCAATATCAATGTAGTCGGCGCCAAGTTCAATGGCCTGTTTCAGCACTGCAAATTTTTTGTCTTTTTGATCTTTGGTCTTACCCCCCCCAGCAAGATTTTCATCGGCTCGCGCCGCTTCTTCCTTTTCCCGCCTGGTAACAATTATCGCAACCTTATTGGATCTGCAGCGTGCGGCAGTGATGAGTTCAGCAAGAGTTCCGTCAGCAATCAAATCCATCCTCAGCTCAATGGCATCGGCAATTCGGCAGCTGCGTTCAATATCATCCAATGCTTCTTTATTGGATATTGCTGTAATGGGTATACAAATCATAACCCGCCTTCCGCTCTCGGGTAGGAACCCAGAATTTTTAAAAAAGTTGTCTTCGCTTGCAATTCCTCCAGACAATTTGTGACTTCCTTCTCCTCAATATGGCCGACTATATCAACAAAAAAGAGATACTCCCACAACCTCTCTTTAACCGGATGCGATTCAATCTTGATCAAATTAATCCGGCGGCAGGCAAATGGTGACAGTGCAAGATGCAGTGAACCGGGGGAATGGGATGTGGCGAAGATCAAAGAAGTCTTATCATTTACCGTGGCCGAACTTGCGCCGTTACCTATAACCAAAAACCGCGTCGTGTTGGAAGTATTATCTTCAATGCCTTCCGCCAGGATATGAAGTCCGTTTGTGGTCGCGGCAAGATAACTGCCTATCGCCCCTTCAGTCTTTTTCCCGCGAACTATTTGCGCGGCGGCCGCCGTGCTTTCCGCCTCATAGAGCATACAACCCGGAAGATTAGCTTTGAGCCAGGTCCGGCACTGGGCTAATGCCTGGGGGTGTGAATAAATTTTTTTAATACTCTTCAGATCTTTTGCCGCAGAAATCAGACACTGACTGATCCGCAGATATATTTCCGCCCTGATCTTTAAGGGCGTTAAAACCAATCGGTCCAATGTGATATTAACTGAACCTTCCTGCGAATTTTCCACCGGAACTACGCCCCAATCTACAGAGCCTCTTTCCACTTCATCAAAAACATGGGCAATGCCCGGCTGGGGGACAAAGCGGCTGGATTGACCAAAATGCAATTGCGCTGCCAGATGTGAAAACGAAGCATTCGGCCCCAGAAATGCAATTGTTGTCGGCTTCTGCAAATCGCGGGAAGCGGAAATGATCTCCCGGAAAATTGCCGTGATCGCCTCCGGCGGCAATGGGCCGCAATTGAGCTCCTGCAAGTAGCCATAGACTCTGGCTTCCTGCGAAGGGTCATATACATCCAATCCTTCCCGGCCTTTAACTTCACCGATGCGAACGGATATCCGGGATCGTTCATTTAAGAGCCGGATAATTTCCCGGTCTTTCTCTTTCATGCTTTCTCTAAATTTTTCCAGCCGCGATTTCATCATCTCATTCCTTCTATAACGGGGGTGATAATTTTCTCATCGATACCTCCGTTGACAAACGGCATACCTATCTTCTTGAGTAAAATAAAATGGATAATGTCACCATCTTTTTTCTTATCCATTTTTAACCGGGAAATAATTCCTCCCGTTGCCAGATATTCCGGTATCCGACAGGGCAATCCCGCTTTCCGTATAAGTCTTTCAATGCGTTCGCGTGAGCCGGATTCCAGATAACCGGAATTTTCGGAAATGCGCGCGGCGGCGATCATCCCCAGAGCAACAGCTTCACCATGCGAGAGGGCAAAAGCGGATTGCGCTTCGAGAGCATGTCCCAGCGTGTGGCCGTAATTGAGGATGCGCCGTAAGCCTTGCTCTTTTTCATCAATTTCCACAATTGATTTCTTTATGCGGCAGCACAACTCCACAAGCTTTAACAGCAAGACCGGGTCTTTGATTTTTTCCGGTTCCATATTATCTTCCAACAGGCGAAACATTTTTGCATCGTCAATAATGCCGTATTTGATAATTTCCGCAAGTCCATTATTAAACTCTTCTTCCGTCAGAGACGAAAGATAACTCAAATCAGTAAATACCGCCTGCGGCTGATAAAAAGTCCCCAGCAGATTTTTCCCGCAAGGGAGGTCAATCGCTGTTTTCCCGCCGATGCTGCTGTCCACCTGAGCGAGCAAGGTAGTCGGAATTTGAATATACGGGATGGAGCGCATAAATATGGAAGCGATGAAACCTACCAGATCGCCTACAACGCCCCCGCCCAAGGCAATAAGCAGCGAATTCCTGTCTGCCCCCAAATCGAGCAGTCTTCCCGCAACGTCAACTACCGTGTGAATATTTTTTGCAGGTTCACCGGCCGGAAATTCGATTAAATCGACGTTCAAGCCGACATCTTTTAACGCGGCAAGAAGTTTTGAGCCGTGCAATTTACCAACATTGCTATCGGTAATAACAATATGATGACCGGCTTTATGGTTTTTGGCAATAAGCAGCGCCATCCGGTCGAGAATAGAGTTGCCGATGCAGATTTCGTATGATGATAATGACTTCTTATCGAGATTAACTTTTATGGACCGCATACAGCTGCTCCCTTAGTGTCTCATCGCCGAAGCAATAGCTCTTAATTCATCCATTAATTGATAGAATTTTTCCGGTTTTAAAGACTGCATTCCATCAGATACCGCCATCTCCGGCCGTGGATGCACTTCTACAATAAGGCCGTCCGCACCCACGGCAACAGCAGCACGGCTCAAAGGAATAACCAGTTTCCAATGTCCGGCGGCATGGCTCGGGTCAACCACGACCGGCAAATGCGTCAAGCCTTTCAATACGGGCACCGCACTTAAATCCAGTGTGTTGCGAGTCGTCGTTTCGAAAGTCCGGATACCACGTTCACAGAGGATTACATTGGGATTGCCGGACGATAGAACATATTCCGCCGACATCAGTAATTCTTCAATTGTCGTCATCATACCTCTTTTTAAAAGTACCGGCTTTCTCGACTGGCCGACTTTCTTCAGCAGAGCAAAATTTTGCACATTACGTGCGCCTATCTGCAGCATATCGGCATATGATTCAACCAGGTCAACGTCGGCAGGATTTACTACTTCCGTGACAACAGGCATACTTGTCCGCAGGCGTACCTGCTCCAATAATTTCAAACCCTCTTCTTCCATTCCCTGGAAACTGTAGGGCGATGTCCGTGGTTTGTAAGCTCCTCCCCTTAAAATCTGGGCGCCACCCTTTTTTACAATATAGGCGCTCTCTAATAATTGCTCTTCGCTTTCAATGGAACAAGGTCCAGCCATCACAATGAACTCCGGACCACCGATGGGAATCGGGCCTACGGAAACAATAGTATTGCCCTCGTGTGATTCCCTGCTGGCCAATTTATAAGGTTTTAAAATCGGCATGGTTTTTTCTACTCCCGGCAAAGATTCTGCATATTTCAGGGCTGTCTTATCACGCTGGTCGCCCACAGCACCGATAATTGTTCTTTGCACTCCCCGCGACGGATGTGCTTTGTAACCAATGGATTCAATCCAGTTGATCACATTCTCAATTTGCTTTTCTGTTGCTTGATTCTTCATTACAATAATCATAATTCCTCTCCTTCAAACTAAAAAAGGCCATGGCTTTTGCCGCCACGGCCTTTAAAAACTGAAAAAGCCATGGAAGCTCGTACTCGATCTACCCATGGCTGTTTTTGGTGTTCATCTTACCTCAACAAGTCCTCCTCAACAACGGGCAGACCAATGCAAAATAGGTATAAAACCAATAGCCGTAAAAACTGATATTTGCATTTAATTTTCTGTCCATCGTGAAAACCCTTACCTTTTATTATATTGCCTTGTAAACAAACTTAAAAGTATTGTCAAGCAATAAATTTAATTTTCTCATAAACCGAGCCCGGTAATTAATTTGTCAGCAGTTCGACATGCTTCTTAACCGACATGATTTTTACAATTTCAAACCAGACCACACTTAAAATTCCCGCGCCGGCAGCGATGATAATATCAAGACTATGCAGCGTGGCAAAATGGAATACCTTTTGCAAAAATGGCACATAGATTACCAATGCCAGGAAAAGAAGGGCACCGGACATTACCCACTTTAATGCTTTATTGGGAACAAACAGGGAAGATATTATGCTCCGAGACCAGGACCGGTTGGAAAGAATAAGGCATAAGTTGGAAATAATAAGAGTAGCGAAGGATAATGTTCTTGCCTCAGTTACAGTCTGGCCCAGCATTAAGGCTATTTTATACACTCCCGTAATTACACCGAGAGAAAACAAGCCCTGCATGACGCTTAAAAGCAAAATCCTTTTCCCGAAAAGTGGTTCGCCGGAATCACGGGGAGGCCTTTGCATGGCGTTCGCTTCTTCTTCTTCCTGCTCGAATACAATGGAACAGGCCGGATCAATAATGAGTTCCAGAAATAATATATGAACCGGATACAAAACAATAGGCCAGCCCAACAAAACAGGGATCAGCGCTATACCGGCAATAGGAACATGTACGCTGATAATATAGGCCATGGCCTTTTTCAGATTATCGAAAATACGCCGTCCCAATCTCACAGCTGCAACAATCGAGGCAAAGTCGTCATTCAGAAGAACAATTGCTGATGCTTCCCTCGCCACATCGGTTCCTCTTTCTCCCATCGCCACACCGATATGTGCTGCTTTCAACGCCGGAGCATCATTTACGCCATCTCCGGTCATGGCCACGACTTCCCCGTTTTCTTTTAAAGAATTTACCAGCAAAAGCTTCTGCTCGGGAACAACGCGGGCAAAGATATTAACCACTCTGATTTTATCTTTTAATTCGGCGGGATTCATTGCCGCCAGTTCCGGACCGGTTATAATCCGATCTATATTTTTCAACCCGATCCGGCGGGCAATATTTTGCGCGGTGGCCGGATAATCACCTGTGATCATGACAACCCGAATACCGGCATTGTAGCACTCTTTTATTGCCTGCGGCACTGATTCCCGGATAGGATCGGCAAGACCAATAAGACCAAGAAATTCAAATTCAAAATCATGTTGATTTTGGGGAAGTTCATTTTTATTAAACTTAGCCTTGGCCACACCTAAAACACGCAATCCCTCACTGGCAATAACATTAACTTGAACTGCCAGATCATCCCTTACCTGTAAATTTAAATGGCAGAGATCAAATATGGCCTCGGGAGCACCCTTTGCCGATACATAATATTTCCCTGTCTCCGGATGTTTATAGACATGGGAGAGTGACAATAACTCCCCCGATAGAGGATATTCTGTGAGGATGTTCCAGTTTTCATGGAGATGTTCTGTGCTGTAGAGAGTTTTACGGCCCAACTCATGCAGCGCTTTTTCCATCGGATCAAAGGGATCCTTTTTGCTGGCCAGGATTCCGTATTCAATCAATTCATGAAATGTTTCCGGAAGGCTGTTAATCGAGCTGTCTTTAATGTCGTAGAATTCATTCTTACTGAATATTTTTTCGATGCTCATCTTGTTTTGCGTTAGCGTTCCTGTTTTATCTACGCACAACACTGTGGCTGCTCCCAGAGTTTCCACTGCGGCAACTTTCCGGGTAAGCACCTGCTTTTTAGACATGCGCCAAGCGCCAAGAGCTAAAAATACCGTCAGCACAACAGGAAATTCTTCCGGCAGCATAGCCATGGCCAGTGTAATGCCCGCCAGAATCCCATTTAACCAATCACCCTTTACCAGTCCGTAAACACAAATAATCGTTAAACAAAGTACTGCGGCCACAACAAAAACCGTTTTAACCAGCTTTCCTGTTTCTTTCTGTAAAACGGTCTTTTCTTCGGCAATTCCGAGGAGAGCTTTCCCGATTTTTCCCATTTCCGAATTAAGGCCGCAGTTGAGCACTTTGGCAATACCTTGTCCCTGTACTACGAGGCTACCGGAATAGATAAAGGGAAGATCATCGCCTCCCGGCCTGGTAATTTCCGGATCAATCTGTGTTGATGGATTTTTTCTGACAGGAACAGATTCCCCGGTGAGCAGGGATTCGTCAACAGTTAAGTTCATTCCCCAGATCATGACGGCATCAGCAGGAATTCTGTCGCCTTCCTTAATTATAATCAGATCTTCGGGAACGACTTCTTTTCCGGCAATGCGTTTTTCAGTGCCGTCGCGGATAACAAGCGCTCGCGGGCTGGCGAGGTCCTTTAAGGCAGCAAGAGCATTTTCCGTTTTATTTTCCTGATAAATGGTAATACCGATGATGACGAATACAAAACCCAGAAGCATCAGGGCTTCTTCCACGTCACCGAGGATAAGATACAAAGTGCCGCAGGCAACCAGCAACAAAAACATCGGCTCGCAGAATACTTCAATAATTATCTTGATTATGCTGCGTTTTTTTGCAGAAGGCAGTTCATTGTATCCACATTTTTTTAATCGTTCAGCTGCTGCGACAGCCGACAAACCTTGCAGCTTTTTAATATCCTGTTCCGATATTTTCATAAGCCATCCTTTGGGAGAAGGGCTAATACTTCATATTGTGCAGATAATCCTGCAGCGCCAGTTGCCAGGGTTGCATTGCTTTTCCGGTTGCCGCAATAAATTTTTGCATACTTAAGACACTGTAATGAGGACGTTTTGCCGGCCGCTGCAGCTGGCCGGACTTTATCGGCAGCACCTGAACCCCGGTAATACCTTCTTCCTGCAATATTTTCCCGGCAAATTGAAACCAGCTGCAACTGCCCCTGTTGGTTATATGGAATATTCCTGTCATGTTGCGCTCAATCAACAAATCGACTGCCCAGGCCATGTCCCGGGTATAAGTCGGTGATCCGGTCTGATCATCAACAATTTCCAGCTTATTTTTTGTCCGGGCCGCCTCCAAAATTGTCCGTACAAAATTCTTGCCGTTTTTACCATATAACCATGCTGTGCGGATGAGGATGTAATTATTGGAAAGCTCCTGCAGATAACGCTCACCCGCTAGTTTCGAAGCACCGTAAACATTTACCGGATTGCAAGGATTATCCTCTTGATAAGGTTCACTCCCGTTCCCGTCAAAAACATAATCTGTGCTGAAATGAATAATGCGAATATTTTTCCCGAGGCAGGATTCGGCAATATTCTTCACTGCCTCGGCATTGACGGCAAAACATTCATTTTTCATTTTCTCGCAACCATCAACATCCGTGTAAGCGGCGGCATTTATAACAATATCCGGGTTGTTCTCATTGATTACCTTCCGGCACTCAGATGCGGCAGTAATATCAATTTCATCCTTATCCAGTCCGATAATTTCGTGTTTTCTTGCCAACTGGGAAAGAAGGTCGCTTCCCAACATACCCTTATGGCCGAGTAATAATATTTTCATCTCAATATTTTACCTCCTTTAAATGAAGTCCGCGCGCCGGTGCCGTGATTCCGGCAATATTCCTATCACATGAATCAATTATTTTCTGCATTTCTTCCGGGGAACGTTTACCCCGACCAACTTCCACAAGTGTGCCGACAATGTTGCGCACCATGTATTTTAAAAATCCCTGCGCCTCTATCGTTATTTCCAACAAACCGTCCTCATCTGTTCTAAAATTTATGTCCGTGATTGTCCTTACGCTATCTTTAACATCACTGCCTGTGGCCCGAAAGCTCGAAAAATCATGTGTGCCGATTAAATATTGAGCGGCCTGTTTCATCAAAGCCAAATCCAGCGGATGATAAATAAACCAGAAATAATTGCGGTTAAGAGCCGGGCGTAAGCGTTTATTGCAAATCCTGTAGAAATATACTTTACTTTTTACATCCCGCAATGCATTGAATTCCCAGGCAACCTCTTCCAATGCTTTAACAACAATATCCTGTGGCAATAAACCGTTAACTCCCCTGAATAATATTTCTGCGGGCAGGCGGGTATTGCTTCTGAAGCTCGCCACCTGATTCAAGGCATGCACTCCGGCATCAGTTCTGCCGGAACCGATCACCGTAACCTTTTCCTGCGTGATGAGCCGAATCGTTTCCTCCAGAACTTGCTGAATCGAGAGGCCGTTTTCCTGTCGCTGCCAACCACAGTAACCTGTGCCATCATATTCCACAACAATTTTAAAATTGCGCATGGCTTATTGGACCCTTTACCCGCTCTGTAGCCTTTATGTTAAAATGCCAAAGGGGAAGTCTCAGCTTCCCCTTTGGCATTTACTTTAAATGATCACGAAACATGGTTAATTAATTGATACACTTTTCCAAAGCTTCTATTGCCGGGAGGGTTTTCCCTTCCAAAAGCTCCAGCGAGGCGCCACCGCCTGTTGATATATAAGACATATTGTCACTTTCTCCGGCCTGCTGAACAGCCACATCGGTATCGCCACCACCAATTATCGTTAAGGCATGCGAGCCGGCCAAAGCATGAACCACCGCTGATGTACCACGGCTGAATGCGTCAATTTCAAAAACTCCCATTGGTCCGTTCCAGAGAATTGTCTTGGCGTTGGCGATAACTTCCCGGAAAAGAGTGATTGTGGCCGGTCCTATATCAAGCCCCATCCAATCGGGAAATATTTCCTGTACCGGAACAATTTTTGTCACCGCTTCGGCATTCATACTTTGGGCAACGACACAATCAATGGGTAAATACAATTTTACACCCAGTTTTTGCGCCGAATCGAGAATTTCCCTGGCTTGCCCTATCAAATGATCTTCAGCTAATGACTTTCCGATCTCCAAGCCCTGGGCTTTTAAGAAAGTGAAGGCCATCCCGCCCCCGATGATCATTTTATCAACTTTTTTAATTAAATTAATCAGCGTGGATAGTTTATCGGAAACTTTGGAACCGCCAATTATTGCCACAAATGGCCGTACCGGTTTTTCCAGTTGCTTCTGGAAGTAATTGATTTCCTTTTTCATCAGGAATCCGGCGCCACAGTATTTTACATATTTAGTGATACCGACATTGGATGCATGTGACCGGTGAGCATTACCGAAAGCATCATCAATGTACACGTCGGCAAAGCAAGCCAATTTTTTGGCAAATTCATCGTCATTGGTTTCTTCTTCTTTGTGATAACGAAGATTTTCCAGCATCAGAACACAACCCGGTTTTAATTCCTGCACCATCTTTTCCACTTCCGGTCCGATGCAGTCTTTGGCCAGGGACACCTGTTTATCCAAAAGACGGGATAATCTCTTGGCAACCGGAGCCAAACTCATTTGGGGAACCGGTTTGCCTTTCGGCCTGCCTAAATGGGATATAATGATAACTCGGGCGCCTTCATCCAGCGCGTAGTTTAAAGACGGCAGAGCTGCACGAATTCTAATATCGTCAGTAATGTTCTGGCTCACGTCTAAAGGAACGTTAAAGTCAAAGCGAAACAATACTCTTTTCTCTTTGAGATCAATTTGATTGATAAATTTCATCAATTTCTCCTTGCCAATTATTGGTAAACAAGCTAATGTCACTTCGTAATTTATTAATTTTTACATCTAAAATCAAGCACTTAGGAATAAATAGTTCCCGCTTTGCGCGGCATAATAGCCTACCTGCTACTATTGGTCAAGTTAAAAACTATAATATACAAAACAAGGAGAAAATACTCATGGGTGAAGACTTGCAGAAAAATACAACTAAAGGAAAGATAAGCATATTTGAAGTAAAAAACGAAGCTTTGAAACTAATGGGCGGCGAAAAGCAAATTAAAAAACAGCATGACTCGGGCAAACTGACGGCCCGGGAACGATTAGCAGTTTTATTTGATGAAGGAACTTTTCAGGAGGTCCAGCTCTTTGTTCAACATCGCTCCAACCTTTTTGGACTGGATAAGAAAGAAATCCCCTCGGACGGCGTTGTTACCGGCTTTGGTAAAGTTAACGGACGTACCGTTTTTGCAGCGGCACAGGATTTCACCAGTTCCGGCGGCTCTCTCGGAGAAATGCATGCCAAAAAAATCTGGAAAGTGATGGATATGGCCCTGGCGGCCCAAAAGCCGTTTATCGCCCTCAACGATTCCGGCGGCGCGCGCATCCAGGAAGGTGTTCCCGCGCTCGATGGTTACGGCGGAATTTTT
>JANYAY010000165.1 GCA_025361065.1 Deltaproteobacteria bacterium | reverse complement strand
GAGGTGGACTAAGTAGTACCAAAGTGTAACTCATGAATATTACGGCTACTTCAAAAATATCCACCCCCTTGCCCCCGCCAGCGGGGGACATTACGAATAGACTGCAATCAGCATCTGTCAATTGCAACACAGTCTCATGCGTCGGGACGACGTCTGGATGCCGATTTTCATCGGCATGACACTATTGATAGCGCTTTTACTATTGCGACACAGTCTCGAAAGCCGGAATCCAGATATTTCAAAGACTTATAAAAGCTGGACACCGGTTTTCATAACCTGATAACCTAAAGGTCACAAGCGGTCACGCGAGGTCACAAGACCGGTGTGACGAACTTTTTACGAGACCATCAAAGCTGACAGGTCAATTCCCAGTACTGCAGGTAAAGAAGGAGACCGGATGAATATAGACGGCAAAATCATCAGGTTTGTGAAGCCCCGTCTCCCATGATTGTCTTTTTATAATTTATAATAGTTATTTTTTTAAAGATCAAGATAAAAAAGAAATGTCCTGTCAAGTACTTGCGATTAATAGGATAGGATAGGATAGGATAGAATAGAATAGAATAGAATAGAATAGAATAGAATAGAATATCAGCTGCCTGACCCCCAACATTTCCCGACAATTACTTCCGGGCATTAACCGGAGATTGCCGGCTTAACCTGTGCTGTCGGAGTGGGTGAGATTTTCGAAACTGGTGAATTTTTCCAGAAAGGCCAGCTTCACCGTGCCGGTAGGGCCGTTGCGCTGTTTACCGATAATAATTTCCGCAGTTCCTTTTTCCGGGTTATCTTCCGATTTGTTATAGACTTCATCACGGTAGATAAAGGCAATAACGTCGGCATCCTGCTCAATGGCGCCGGATTCGCGCAAATCGGCCATTTGCGGGCGACGATTGGTGCGGTCTTCGACTTTGCGGTTTAATTGGGAAAGGGCAATTACCGGCACTTTCAGTTCTTTGGCCAGCGCTTTTAAAGAGCGGCTGATTTCCGATATTTCCTGCTCGCGGTTGTCGCGATTGCCGCCGGCGCGCATCAGCTGAATGTAGTCCACGACAATAAGACCCAATCCGGCATCTGCTTTCAAGCGGCGTGATTTGGCTTTCATTTCCAGAACAGTGATGGCCGGTGTATCATCAATGAAGAGTGGCGCTTCCGAAAGACGACCGGCGGCAGTGGTCAGTTTCGGCCAGTCGGTTTCACCTAAAAACCCTTTCCGCAAACGTTGTGAATCGACCTTGGCTTCCGAGGCCAGCAGACGAAACACCAACTGCTCTTTGGACATTTCCAGAGAAAAAACAGCGACAGGAATTTGACCTTCCAGCGCCGCAAACTGCGCTATGTTCAGGGCAAATGCGGTTTTACCCATGCTGGGACGGCCGGCAATAATGATCAAATCTGATTTCTGCAGGCCGGAAGTCAAATCGTCAATTTTTTCAAAACCGGTAGGAACGCCGGTAATCAACTCTTTGCGGGCATAAAGGTCTTCGATGGAACGGAAACTATCTTTAACAATTTCCCGAATCGGATAAAAAGAAGGGCGTACTTTATTTTCGGCAATTTCGAAAATGCTATGCTCGGCTCTATCGAGAACCTGATCGACATCGGTACCTGTTTCGTAGCAACTGGTAATTATATCAGTGGCTGAACCGATTAAGCCGCGCAGAATCGCTTTCTCTTTGGCAATCTTGGCATAGTTGGCAGCGTTCGCCGCTGAAGGCACGTTGTCAACCAGGGAAGCCAGATAAGCAGTGCCTCCGATGGAGTCCAGCAGGTTCTTGTCGCGGAGAGCATTGCTTAGTGTAATAATATCGACCGGCTCATTTTTCTCGGAGAGCTCCACCATGACGTTAAAAATCTTCCGGTGTGCTTCACTGTA
This sequence comes from Deltaproteobacteria bacterium, assembly GCA_025361065.1. Lineage (GTDB taxonomy): Bacteria > Desulfobacterota > Syntrophia > Syntrophales > Smithellaceae > MVRV01. Next base: position 5,406 of record JANYAY010000165.1, on the reverse strand, counting down.
AAAGTCGCCTTTAGACAAGACTTCCAGCACGCTGTTGATAGCGCTGTTTTCCAGCAGAATGCTGCCGAGAATAGATTGTTCGGCTTCCAGATTTTGCGGAGGAATCTTGTATAAGGACGGATCAATATCTTTCATTGCTACTCGCCGATAACGTTTAGTGTAATCTCTGCTTCTATGCCGCCGTGGAGCTTGATTTTTACCTTGAATTCACCCAGTGACTTTATCTGTTCATCATGGACTATCATTTTCTTATCAATCGCAAAACCTTTTTCTTGCAGGGCCAGTTCGATATCCTTAGAAGTTACGGAACCGAAGATTTTATCCTGATCGCCGACTTTGCGGGCAATGCTTATGGTAACTTTGGACAGCGCGGCGGCCTGATCCTGCGCTGCTTTTTGCTCTTTCTCCGCTCTTTGCAGAATATTCTTTTTTTCATGCTCAAAAGTTTTGATGTTTCTTTCATTGGCTTCGGTCGCCAGGCCCTTGGGAATTAATAAATTGCGGGCGTAACCATCGGTTACTTTGACTAAATCTCCGGCCTTACCCAGGGATGGAACGTTCTGTTTTAATATAACCTTCATGAAAATCCTCCTTATTGTAAATGCTTAGTTAAATATTTAAGTAACAGCCTGATTCTTTTGAAAAAATTTCCGGAAATTAACCCAGATGTCAAATAATCCGGCGATCGCTATAGGTATCATAAGAAATTGCTGCACGGCAATCAAAAAATAAAAAAGATAGCGGAAAAAAACCGGTACGTTTTTGTTCTGAAAAAGAAAGCTGAAGATGGCCAGGCCCTGAAATAAATAGAGAAAACCGGTCAGAATAAATATGTTCAGGCTGAAAAACCGGATTTGGTCATGAGGAAACAAGAGCAGGCCTCCGGCGATAATGAATATCCAGATAACAAATTCGGGAGCGCTCCAGCGTGATAATCCTTCCAGCTGCGGCAAAATAATAGTTGACTTGCGGAGAATATCCCTCCCCAGCAAAACATTGATCCAGACAATGATGACAGGTCCGATAACCACCCCCGCGGGGAAAATGCTTGTAAACGCGTCGACAAAGAGCGGTTTGCTGTTTTTTATCAAGAGGATATCTTCCTTGTCAAAGGGCAATTGAGCATAGAGATTTATATTCTGCTCAGTGACTTGGGCAATAAATTGTTCTACCAGTTTCCACGGGTTTACGGATAGTTGAAAACCGGAATAAATGAAAAAGGCACAAATGGCCCCGATCATAATGAGAGCAGGATAAATTACTGTTTTTTCGATGGAACTATTTTTCAAGGCCATTGCGGAAATAGTCAAACCCACGATACCCATAATTAAAATCAGCAGGTAAGGTGCATTTAAGTGCCAAAAATGAGAAAAGAGGAAAACCAGCCCAACAGGAATTAAAAAGGCGGCGCCTGTTTTAGCTTTTCCGGCAACTGCGCTGTAAAATAAGGTAAGCAGGGGAAGAAAAATAAGAACAATGGCGCCAACAGCAGGAACAAAAGCGGCAGCTAGAACAAAAAAGGAGAGGATCAACAGCATCCTGAGGAAGGAATTGTTGGGAATTAGAATACCGAATTTTTTCAAAGCTATAACCTTTCCCAAAAACTATCAGGAAGATAAAAAACTTGCCGGCATCTTTAGTGTGCGGAAAGATGCCGGCAATGATTTTACTAATTTATTTTATCTTCCTTCAGCGGCGACAAAAGGCATAATAGCGATTGTACGGGCTCGTTTGATTGCTGCCGTGAGTTCCCTTTGATGATTGGCACAATTGCCGGTAATTCTCCGCGGCATGATCTTGCCTCTTTCCGTAACGAAATTATTAAGAATAGCCAGACTTTTATAGTCAATCTTTATATTGGAGTCAGTGCAGAAACGGCAAAACTTCTTTCGATGAAAAAACTTTTTCTGGGGCTGACGAGCTGGTTTATCTCCATTAGGTATGGCCATAGTTTATTCCCCCCTCGTAGGTTGTTCTTCTTTGTTATAAATTTTTCTGGCGACAGGCCGACGAGATGCGTCTCCGGCAGTATTATCCCCCTGCTGGGCGGAACTATCGTTAGCTTGGGCGGAAGAGTTGGTTTCAATGCGGATTTGCGTCCGTTTAATTTCTACTACGGCAGTTTCCTGCTCCATTCCTTCGCGGGTAACAGCGCCTTCTTTTTTCACGGTCATAAATTTCAAAATTCGATCGTCGATTTTGAAATTTCTTTCAATCTCCGCGACAATGGGACCATCACCGGCAAAGTCGATCAGGAAATAGAAACCGTCTTTTTGTTTGTTGATTTCATAAGCCAGACGCCTCTTGCCCCACTTATCGACTTTCGCGATAATGCCGTTGCGATCAGTGATGATTGTCTGACTGCGTTCGATAATGGCGGTGAGGTCATCCTCCGCCAAATCAGATCTGACAATAGCAACAATTTCGTATCTTTTCAAAATTTTCTCCTTTCGGCTCTTAAGCCCATAGTCTTGCCACCCTTCAGCGGTGGTCTTGCCACAGGCAAGGAGTCTTTAAAAAATTAACAGGCGTGCGTTCTATATCAGACACCAATAGAAATCAAGATTTATTATTAAGAAAAATTTATTTTGCGATTAAGATAGAAAAAAATTTGCCGATCTGATAAGCAAACGCGTTTTTGCAAAATATAAAAATCAAAACATCTATAAGCCACATCAGGTGCAAAGGAGAGATAGAATAATGAAAAATATGAGTTTGAGCGCCAAATTGATTGCCGGTTTTTCCTTCATCGCTTTCATTGTATTATTTGGCGGAATGTTCGGATGGTATGGGATTTATCAGGCGGAAAATTCCCTCAAATATATGAACGATACGGGTATGCCCGCAGTTGGAGTTTTGGAAATTACCCGACAGGCTCAGTCGGTAATAAATGGTTCGCAGGGGAAAATATTAATTGCGGAAATATTTAATGCGGAAAAAGAAAAGAATTCGGAATTGAAAAATATAGAAGAGGCCTGGAAAAAAGCTGATCTTAATTTAAACAAATATGAACAATTGGCACGAAGTACGGATATTGAGGCTAACTGGCAGAAATTAAAGCCTGCCTGGGAAGAATGGAAGAAGGATTCAGCGCAATTTACCGACCTTGTGAAAGCGGGCAAAAGAGATGAGGCCTTCGCTTTATATAAAGATAAATTGCAGAAAACCTTCGGCAAAGCGGAGCTGTTGATTAATCAATTGGTTGAATCTACTGTTAAAGAAGCAAACGAAAAAGGAGAAAGTTCCGAAAAAATCACTAATATCATCAAGATTATTGCATTCACCGGTACAATCTTCGGAATTATTTTAGCAATTGTGTTTGGTATATTTTTTGCCAAAATGATTACGAAACCGATAAGCAAAATAATAACCGGATTGGCCCGGGGCGCCGATCAGGTTACTGCCGCTTCCTCCACAGTTGCCGGAACCAGCCAGCATCTTGCCGAAGGGGCATCGGAGCAGGCGGCATCACTGGAAGAAACATCTTCTTCGCTGGAAGAACTGTCGTCCATGACGAAACAAAATGCTGATAACGCCGAGCAAGCCCGAGTGATGACTGCAGAAGCACAACAAATTGTGGGTAAGGTGAGTCAGAACATGGAAAATATGGCTAAAGCCATCGCCGAAATAACTCAATCCAGCGAAGAAACAGGTAAAATAATTAAGACGATTGATGAAATTGCTTTTCAGACAAATTTGCTGGCACTCAATGCTGCGGTGGAAGCGGCCCGCGCCGGTGAAGCGGGTGCCGGTTTTGCAGTAGTTGCCGATGAAGTTCGCAACCTCGCCCTGCGTTCAGCAGAAGCGGCCAAAAATACCGGCAGCTTAATTGAAAATACAATCAAAGCTGTGCGCAAAGGCAGTGAATTAACTGCAATGACACAAGAAGCCTTCCATGAAAACGTAGAAAATTCGAAAAAAATGAGAGAATTAGTAGATGAGATTGCTGCCGCTTCTCAAGAACAGGCTAAAGGCATCAATCAGATTGCGACAACGATAGTTCAAATGGATAAGGTAACTCAGCAGACGGCGGTCAATGCCGAAGAGTCAGCCAATACGTCGGAAAAAATGAATGTTCAGGCAGAACAATTAAAAGGATTTATTGCCGATATGACCGGCCTGATTTCGGGAAATGCAGAAAAGACGGGTGAAAGAGAGGTTACTTATGATTTGGGTGTAACCCAAAAAACAGTCAGGGAACAAAGTAAAAAACACCTTGCTTTGCCCGGGAAATATAAACCGGAAGTCAAAATAACTGTAAATAGGAATAAGCGTCCAGATCAGATTATTCCTCTGGACAGTGATTTTAAAGATTTTTAATCCCGCTAGTGCAAGACGAGAGTTAATTCTCGTGAGCCCGCTCGCGATATAATGACGTTTATTTCATATATCGACAGCTTGCTGCGAGGCTGTTGATTTGAATAATATTGTTTTAACTATGCCCAGGTATCCAGAAGTCTGCCCTTCTCCAGGGATGGTGAAAAAATGGCGGGCGTGGGTTTGTTTGCGTTGTTATCGGTCTGCTTTGTTTTCCGATCTTTTGAATATACTTCGAGATCCATAACTTTTTCGCCTGATTGCAATGCGGCCGATTCCAAAGAGGAATGCCTCCTTGTGGAAGATGTTCTGCGGTCGGCAACTTCCCGTTCATCCGGTACTGCGGCGTGAACTTCCGAACGTTCATAAACGTCGATAATGCTTTCGTTTAATCTTGCTTGAAATGCCGTTCCATAACTATCAGGGTTCTTGTTTACTCCTCGCGAGGTGTCTGACCTTGACCCGTCACTATATTGAATCGGCAAAGAGGTTTGGCTTTTCATAACTCCTCTTGTGAAAATATAAATATTCTTTAATACCACCTATAAATAAGAAGCCTGTATTAAGCTTAACCATTTTTTCCAAAGTGTCAATAAATATCTCTCCTAGGTTACTTTGTTCATGGTTCATTACCGGAGAGCTTTGCATAACCGCTCTAATTGTCCTGCCGGCGAAGGAGACTGTGTCGTAATCGCAAAAGTGCTATCAATAGCGTCATGCCGATGAATACCCTAATAACCTAACGGTCACAAGAGGGCACGCGAATCAGCATCCAGACGTCGTCCCGGCGAAAGAGACTGTGTCGTAATAGAAAAAGTTCCATCAATAGCGTCATGCCGATGAAAATCGGCATCCAGAACATACTGATAATACTGGATTCCCCCGTATCGAGTACGGGGCAGGCTCTTCGTCGCGCTTCGCTGGAATATAAACCGGCAGCCTACCCGGCGCATGAGACTGTGTTGCAATTGACAGATGCTGATTGCAGTCTATTCGTAATGTCCCCCGCTGGCGGGGGCAAGGGGGTGGATATTTTTGAAGTAGCCGTAATATTCATGAGTTACACTTTGGTACTACTTAGTCCACCTC
>JANYAY010000106.1 GCA_025361065.1 Deltaproteobacteria bacterium | reverse complement strand
CGGGGGACTTACAGTAACGTCGATTATTGTGGATCCCTTACCACCCGGCGTGTTTCCCAAATCGACAATCGCATCAATTTTGTTGCCGATTTGGGCGACAACGTCGAAGGCTGTGGAGCATTCTGCGGCGCCGGATATATTTGCGCTGGTTGCTGTCAGAGGACGGCCGAGTTTTTGGGCAATAGCCATTGCACCTGTGTGGCTGGAAACACGCACTCCTATTTTACCGGTATGTGCAGTCAGGATGGGCAATATTTTATCGGAAGCTTTAAATATAATAGTCAGAGGGCCCGGCCAGAAAGATTGCATCAGCTTTAAAGCGCAGGCGGGCACTTCTTCAACAAGCGGGTAGAGATTCTCCATGCAATCGATGATAACGGAAAGCGGATTGTTAAAATTTCTGCCTTTCAGGTCGTATATTTTCCGGATGGCTTTTTCGTTTGTTGCGTCTGCACCCAAACCGTAAAATGTTTCCGTGGGATAGGCGATAACACCGCCTGCGGCTGAAATTTCTGCGGCGCGAGATAAAATTGTTTCTTCAGAAATATCTCTATCAACTTTCAGGATTTCCGGCATGACATGTATTCCAGGTTTGTTGAATTGATAAAAATCATAAAGTTACTAAATCTCAGACGACATCGTAAATGGGCCGCAGGCAAGGCGCGCAAAACACGAGGAGTGAGAAGTACTTATTGAGTGCGCCGCAATAAACCTGCCCCGTGCTGGACACGGGTAGGGATGCAGCGCAACGTCACCTGATAACCTGTAGGTCAAGCGAGGTGATAAACAGCATCCGGGTTATTTACGACGTCGTCAGGGTTTCCTGCTTTTTTTCCACATCCTGAGCCATCTTTTTAATATAGGCGGATAGCTTTGCGCTGATTTTTTTATCTTCGAGCGCCAGGATGCGCACGGCATATAGCGCGGCGTTTTTTGCCCCGGCTTTGCCAATGGCCATGGTGGCCACCGGTATGCCGCCGGGCATTTGCACGGTGGAAAGCAGAGCATCCAGCCCCTGTAAGGCCGTGGCGTCAATCGGTACACCGATTACCGGCAACTGTGTCTGGGAGGCGATAACACCGGCCAGATGTGCCGCGGCTCCGGCACCGACAATGATTATTTTCACGCCGCGATTTGGCGCATGCTTTGCGAACAGCGTCGTTCTTTCCGGCGTCCGGTGGGCGGAAGTCAAATAAAGTTCGTGGGGAATACCGAACTCTTCCAGAATTTTAGTCGCCTCATTCATGATCGGCAAATCGGAGTCACTGCCCATCACTACGCTGACTATCACATCCTTTTTCTTATCCATAATTCTCCTGAAGTTTTATTGCAGATTCTATGAATATGTGCGCCTAATAACTCATTGAAAGTGTAATTGCAAGCGGCAGTTTTAATCCCGCTTAAGCGGGACGAGCGTTAATTCTCCGCAGCGAGCTCGCGATATAATGACGTTCATTTCATACCTCGACAGCGAGCTCGCGAGGTGGTTGATTCCTGGTAGCGTGGTTTTTGCCTTGACAGGTAAGCAAGAAATATCTACAGTTTCATTCAAGCCAAGAAAAAAGGAGAATCTAATGAAAAATAAAATTGTAGCAATCATTCAAACTGATAAAGGAACAATCCGTTTGCGGCTTTTCGCCGATCAGACGCCCGTGACTGCCGCCAATTTTGTCAATTTGGTGCGGCGCGGTTATTACAACAATCTGAAATTTCATCGCGTTATTCCCGACTTTATGATTCAGGGCGGCTGTCCCGCCGGAGACGGACGCGGCGGTCCCGGATATCAGTTCGGGGATGAATTTGTGAATGAATTGCGCCATGACAAGCCGGGTGTTTTGTCCATGGCCAATGCGGGACCCCAGACCAACGGCAGTCAGTTTTTTATTACCCATGTTCCGACGCCCTGGCTCGACGGCAAGCATAGTGTGTTTGGCGAGGTGGCCAGTGATGTTGATTTGGGAATTGTCAATGCCATCGCCCAGGGTGACAAAATCCACTCCATTACCATCGAAGGCAATATCTCGGATTTGATGGAAAGCAACAAAACAATGGTTGATGAATGGAATGCCGCACTGGATATGAATTTCCCTAAACTTCCCAAAGTTCCGCAATGACGATTGCGTGACACCGGAGAGAATATTGTGAGAAATTTGCAAAAGACCCCCGCACGGATGGTGGAGGAAGACGGATCGGTAAATTTCGGCACTTTCCGCACACCATTTAAGAATGCCAATATTCTCGATGCCCCGCTGTATTCTTTTCCTGTGCCTCGCTTCTGGAAGAATTTTCGTCTGAAGGAATGGCAGCATTTCGGCATTATTACTCCAACTCACTATTTCGGTATGGTGATCTTTGAAACTAAATTTACGGGCGCTTCTTTTTTCTACGCCTATGACCGGTTAAAAAATACGCGATTTGAACATGCCCGGCAGGAGTCTGGAAAATCATTGCACGTAGCCTTGCAGCTTTATGATGATGCCTGCCGGTTTGACGCCAAAGGCTATCACCTGCGCTTTGAAAATAAATTGAATCAGGGTTTCCATCGGCTTCTGATTGATATCGGAAGAGACGCGGATTGTCCTGCCGTAAAGGGTGAGATAATAATTCATGAAGATTTGGGCGCAATCGAGCCACTGATTCAGATCTCACCGATAACCCCTTACAGACCTTTCTATACGCACAAAGTAGCGGCGCCCGCATCGGGCAGTATTCTGTTGGGTTCGCAGGAGATTGTTCTGCAGCGTGACACATGCATCGCGCTGATCGATGAACAAAAAACGTATTACCCCTATTTCAGCTTCTGGAAATGGGGAATGGCGGCCGGTTACAATGACGACGGGAAGCTTTTGGCCTTCAACCTCTGTCAGAATATGATTGCCGACGATGCGGATTTTAATGAAAACTGTTTCTGGATGGACGGGAAAATTTCCTGTTTGAAGGCTGTGCGGTTTGACTTCGACGAGGTCATGAAGCCCTGGAAGATGAGAACAACGGATGGCAAACTGGATTTATTTTTCCGACCGTTGGGTGTGAGAGCTGATAAAATCAATATAGCCGGCATTATCCGCTCCGATTTTCAGCAGCCATTCGGTCTTTACAGCGGTAGTTTTAAAGACGATTGCGGTGTGATCAATCCCATCGCAGATATTTTCGGGTTGGCAGAGCATCACATTACCAGGTACTAATCATCAACACCTCGCTTTTGTTGGGAAAAATAATATTCCGGCAAATCCGGTTGACAGACTAATTTTCTCTTCATATACTCCCGCCACAAAAAAATGGCCTTATCCATAACAAGGAGAGAAGTAAGAAATGAAAGAAAATTTATACGAATATCTGGCCGGAAATGAATATCCGGGCCGTGGTATCTGCATCGGTCAAACGCCTGGCGGTAAAAAAGCCATGATTGCCTACTTTATCATGGGTCGCAGCGTCAACAGCCGGAACCGTGTGTTTGACCCCATTGACGGCGGCATCCGCACCACGGCGGCCGACCCTGCCAAAATGACGGATCCGCACCTGATTATTTATAACCCCGTTCTGACTTATGACGTAACGACGATTGTGACCAACGGCGACCAGACCGACACCATCCGCGAATATCTCACCCGCAACGATTTTCCGGGTTTCGGCTTTGAAGCCGCACTTTCGACCCGCACCTTTGAGGACGACGGACCCAACTGGACGCCCCGCATTTCCGGTGTGGTGGATATGCGCACGGGTGGTTACAAACTGAGCATTTTGAAAAGCGACGACGGCGATGCCGCAAGCGTGCAGCGCTGCACCTTTGATTATACGCAACCGCTTCCCGGCGAGGGACACTTTATCAGCACCTACAAGTGCAATGGAACGCCGATTCCCAGTTTCGCGGGCGAACCGCTGTGCGTCTTCCTGGACGAGGAAGATCCCAATGAATATGCAGGCAAACTGTGGGAAGCACTGAACGAGGACAACAAGGTGAGCCTGTTTGTCCGCGCCATCGATCTTCAGACCCAAGCCTACGAAGACGTCATCATCAACAAATACCAAACGGTGGAGGGATAAGAAATGAACGAAATAGCTCTTAAATACGGCTGCAATCCCAACCAGAAGCCTGCCCGGATCTTTAAGGCGGACGGCAGCAATCTGCCGGTTCAGGTATTAAACGGCAAGCCCGGCTACATCAACTTTTTGGATGCGTTCAACAGCTGGCAGCTGGTGGCCGAGCTCAAAGAAAATACCGGGATGGTTGCCGCGGCCTCCTTTAAGCATGTCTCCCCCGCCGGGGCCGCCCTGGGTTTCCCCCTCGACGACGTCCTGTGCAAGATGTACCATATCGATGCCGGCATGCAGCTATCCGGGCTTGCCTGTGCCTACGCGCGTGCCCGCGGCGCCGACCGCATGAGCAGCTTCGGCGACTGGATTGCGCTCTCCGATATATGCGACGTGTCCACGGCGCAGATTATCAAGTCTGAGGTCACCGACGGCGTGATAGCCCCGGGCTATGAGCCCCAGGCACTGGAAATTCTGAAGTCCAAGAAGGGCGGCAATTATAATGTAGTCGCCATTGACCCCAATTACGTACCCGTTTCTCTGGAACACAAGCAGGTATACGGCATTACCTTCGAGCAGGGCCGCAACAGCCTGAAAATCGACAGCAGCCTGCTCACAAACATTGTCACCGAGAATAAAACCCTGGCTGACGCGCAGAAGCGAGACCTGGTGGTGAGCCTGATTACCCTCAAATATACGCAGTCCAACAGTGTGTGCTATGTGCAGGACGGCCAGGTTATTGGCGTGGGCGCCGGCCAGCAGAGCCGTATCCACTGTACGCGGCTCGCCGGTCAGAAGGCCGACAACTGGCAGTTGCGTCATATGCCCAAGGTGCTGGATCTGCCTTTCCGCGCCGATGTTTCCAAACCCAACCGCGACAATGCCACCGACGTTTACCTGGGCGATACCCCGGAGGATGCGATCGGTGACGCCGTATGGGCCGAAACATTCACGCGTCAGCCGGAGCCTTTAGCCGTAGCGGAGAAAAAGGCATGGCTTGCCCAGGTGACCGGTGTATCCTTAGGCAGTGATGCGTTCTTCCCCTTCGGCGACAACATTGAGCGCGCCCACCGCAGCGGCGTGACCGCCATTGTCGAGGCCGGCGGTTCCATCCGCGACCAGCAGGTAATTGACACCTGCAACAAATACGGCATTGTCATGGCGTTCTGCGGCCTGAGGTTGTTCCATCACTAAGGAAATAGCTTAAGGAGGCTTATTATGAGTACGGCATACGAATATCTGAAGGCAAATCCTGTATTTTTCGTTGCGACGGTAGAAAACGGTAAAGGAAGAGTAAGGCCTTTCGGGTTTATCATGAAGAGGAACAACGCACTCTATATGTGTACCAACACTACCAAGGATGTATACAAGCAGATGGCTGCGAGCCCCGATATTGAGATTTCTGCTATGGGTAAAGACGGCACCTGGCTAAGGGTACGGGGCAAAGTCGCCTTTGATGCAAGTCGAGAGGCGAAGGCCCAGGTATTTGTAGAGATGCCCGATTTACTCAATATCTATCCCAAGGGTGCTGATGACGAGACTGTTATTACCTTCTATTTCGTTGATGTCCAGGCGACGCTGTTTTCATTTACTTCGGCCCCGCAGAATCTGCCGCTTGCGTAGAGACCAAAACATTTAGAGGAGGCACTTTTTCTCTTCGGGGACAACATTGAGAGCGCGCATCACGGTGATGTGATCGACATTGTCGAGGCAGGTGTTTCCATCCGCGACCCGGTGATTGATACCTGCAATAAGTACGGCATAACCATGACCTTTTGCGTCTCAGGTTGTTCCATTATTGAAATCCAACATCATCTCCTGCCATTCCCTTAATGAGACTGTGTCGCAATGTTTTCTATAATTCCGTGCAAGCGAAGCGCGACACGTAATCCAGTATTATCAGTTATTTCTGGATGCCGATTTACATCGGCATGACGACGTTGATAGCACTTATTGCTATTGGGGCAAATAGGGGTCGCTCTTAAAATTTTAAGTTATTCTTTCCTTATCTTCTTCATATGATCAATGCGTTTCTGAATCAGCGCGTCCGTGCCGATGTCTTCGCGGTAGTCCACGGGGCCTTTCACGGCTTTGACACCTTCCTCGGCGATCAGGCGTGCCTCATCCAGCGTGTCGGCGATGCCGACGATGCCGATAGCGCGCGATGAACTTAAGTACAGGCCGTCTTCTTTTTTATCCACTGATGAATAGTAAAGTCTGGCTTTTCCCACGTCGCCCACTTCAATCTTTGCTTTCGATGACGCCGCGTCAGGATGATCGGCGGGGAGTCCATAGCCTTTGGGGACGACGTATTTGCAGACAGTCGCTTTGGGTTCAAATTCAATTTTCAGTTTGTCGAGCGTGCCGGCAATGATGTGCTGGCAGATTTCCACGAAATCCGTTTTGAGAAGCGGCAGGATGTTCATGGCTTCGGGATCTCCGAAACGGGCGTTATATTCCAAAAGTTTTGTGCCGTTTTTTGTGGCGATGAATCCGCCGTACATGACTCCTTTGTATGGGCTGCCGGTTTCGCTCCAAAGGGCTGCCGCAACCTGGCGCGTAATTTCCAGTCCTTCTTCAATATCTGATGGTTTTAAAAACGGCATGGAATGATCCGGAAGGGAGTAAGAACCCATGCCGCCGGTGTTGGGGCCGCGGTCTCCATCAAAGCGCCTTTTATGATCCTGCACGAGCGGGGTGCCCACAATAGTTTTTCCATCACAAAGGCACTGCAAGGAAAACTCCTCACCGTCGAATTTTTCCTCAACAATCAACGAATTGCTTTCGGATAGTATCTGCTTGCACAAAGTTAATGCTTCCTGTTTGGTGGCAAAATGATCGCCCTGCACCAGCACGCCTTTGCCGCCGGTGAGTCCGTCCGGTTTAATGACCACGCTTTCGAGTTTATTTAAGAAAACTTCGACACCATCGATATCAGTAAACACTTTAAACTGCGGATTGCCGGGAATGTTATATTTACTGACGAGATTCCGGGTGAATGCTTTGGAAGTTTCGAGCCTGGCCAGACTTTTGGTCGGACCGACTGCCGGAATACCGGCTTCCGCAAGAGCGTCAACGACACCATTGCCCAGCGGATCTTCCGGGCCGATAACGGCAAATTCAATTTTATTTTCCCGGGCGAAGAGAATGATTGCCGACGGATCGGCATAGCTACCCATCTTTGTTTTTGCCGATAAGGAAGCTATTCCGGGGTTGTTTGCCTTCATGTAAGAAAATAAAAGCGGCTTTTCTTTTGACCGCATGATGGCTTCCGCCATGGCATGCTCGCGGGCGCCGTTGCCAACTAAAAGTATATTGGGCATTTTTTCTCTCCAAAACTTGTTATGGCGGAGTAAATAACGGAAAAGTCATTCTAAGTCAATTAATAGCAGCAATATGCTATGATGATGATATTTATGCACTCCAATCCATACTTACATCTTTACGGGGTTGCGTGATTCAGCCAAAGATAGCCGCACATATCCCCAGTGTCAGATAAATCTCGTCATGCAGAACGGTACGAGACTTAATGTTGTTAATTATAGCGCTTCATCCGACAGGACCATCAAAAATGCCCGGGCCCTTTCCATGTTTTTGGGAAAGCCGTTATGGGATGCCCGGTGAATAATATTCGTCCCACATAAAGTGATTGTCTTTTCCTTTACCAATCTGCTAGATTACAATACATAAAACAAACAGGATTGTTGAAACTTTGGATATATCATCACAACTGACCATAATTTTTATACTCTTTTTGCTCTCCGGTTTTTTCTCTTCCGCGGAAGCCGCTTTGTTTTCCCTGACGGATTTGCATCTCCACAAGATGAAATCGGACCGATACCCGTTTTTGAACTTTGTCAGTGAATTATTGGCAAACCGGCGCCGTCTTTTAATTACCATTGTTGTCGGTAATGAAGCTGTCAATATCGGTATATCTATTTTAGCAGCATCTTTTTTCATCAGCTTCTTCGGCGTCAATGGCCAATGGATGGCCATTATTTTTACCACTGTGGTGCTCCTGATTGCCGGAGAATCCGTGCCCAAAACCTTCGGGGTGAATTACTCCATGCAAATATCTTCTGCTGTTTCTCCTCTCCTGGCAATTTTCTCCCGCCTGGAGTACCCCTTCGTCGTGGGGCTGGAAAAATTATCCGATTTTATCCTCAACCGCTACAGTCACGGTAAGTTCCGCAATACCGATCCGATAATGGAAGATGAGTTTAAAACACTCATCGATGTGGGAAGCCGCGAAGGCGTTGTTGAGGAATCACAAAAAGAGCTGATCAATAGAATTTTTGAACTGGGCGACAAGCCGGTCACCGATATTATGGTGCCCCGGGTGGATATGTTTTGCTTATCCGTAACCATGACTCTCGAAGAAGTCGCAGTCGAGGTAGTTAAAGCGCGGCATGAACGAGTACCTGTCTATGCCGGTGATCGCGATGACATAACCGGAATTCTTTACGCCCGCGATCTGCTCAATGCCGCCTTACAGGAGAAAAAGCCGGATAACATAGAAAGACTGCTCAAGAGGCCGTATTTTGTTCCTGAAGGGAAAACTATCAACGGGCTTCTGCATGACTTTCGGGAAAACCGTATGCAAATTGCCGTCATTGTCGATGAATATGGTGGTGTGTCCGGTTTGGTTACCCTCGAAGACATCCTGGAACATTTATTTGAAGAGGAACTGACGGATTGCTACAATCTGCAAAATGGTTGTGAGCGAATAGATGAAGATACCATCATTGTGCCCGGTAAATTGCCGCTGGAACAGTTCAATACCCTAATGCAGGCGCAATTGCCGGAGGATGAATTTGACACCATTGGCGGGTTTGTTTTGCATTTATTTGGCAATCTGCCGGCTAAAGGTGAAGAATATGACTATAACGGTTTTATGTTTCGGATAGAAAATGTGGGCAGGGCGAGGATACTGAAAATAAGAGTAGAGTTGAAAAAGGATCAAATAAAAAATATATGAGTATCTATTTAACTATCGCCATCATTTTTGTCTGCCTTATTTTAGAAGCTCTTTATTCCGGCGGCGAAATAGCTCTGATTTCTTCTGATATCAATAAGATCAGGTACTTTGCCCGCCGTGGTTCCTTTTCGGCAAGACAAGCTCTGAAGCTGATGGAAAAGCCGGAGTGGTTTATCTCCACAACGATTATCGGCACCAATCTGGCTATTGTTACCAGCACTACTATAGCCACCGGCCTTTTTCTGTCTTTCTTCGGCCCCCTGTACGGCGAACAAATCTCCCTGCTCATCATCATACCGACCTTGTTTGTCATGATTATTGCCCGCAGTATTTTCCAACACTATGCTGAAACAATGGCCATGAAAATGGCGTTTTTTATCCGTATATCCTCCGTCATCTTTTATCCGGCGGCTTATGTTATTGCCGCAGTATCCAAAGGGACAGTCAGATTTTCGACCGGGGAAAAAGTAAGTAATCCTTCTTATATTACGAAGGAAGGGTTGAAGTTTATCCTGGGAGCAAAGACTCAAGGCAGCGATATTTTGAAAACAGAAAGAGAAATGGTCAACCGGGTATTTGATTTTTCTGAGGTTACGGCAGAGGAAATAATGATTCCCATATCCGCAATGACGGCGCTGCCGATTACAACTAAAATTGGTGATGCCGCCCGGGTTGTGGCCAGTAAGAAATATTTGCGGATACCGGTTTATTCAGGCCAGATATTCAATATAGTGGGTATTCTGCATTACTTTGATTTGCTGGAAGCTTTGTATAAGCAGAAAGATGAAATTGCAACGCCTGCGGCGGATGAAACTATTGAATCCTTTTTGCAGACAAAAGTTCTTTACGTGCCGGAGACAAAGAAAGCCAAAGATCTTTTAATGGATATGCAAAAAAAGCGCGAGCACATGGCCGTTGTTGTTGATGAATACGGAGGCGCCGTTGGCATTGTAACCAGTGAAGATATCGGAGAAGAAATAATCGGCAACATTGATGATGAATACACGGCCGGAGAAAAATTATACAAGAAAATCGCACCCGGTAAATATCTGGTCAATGGACGTATGGGTATTGATGATTTGGATAAACTTTTATCAAGTAAATTGCCCGCAGGTAATTATGAAACGTTAGGCGGCTTCCTGATGCACGAGTTGGGAAAAGTTCCCCAAAGAAAAGAAAAGATTGATTACGGTGGGATTGATTTTATTATTGAAAATGCCGATCAAAAATCGATAAAAGAAGTATTGGTAATTCTCCCTGATCATATAGATCAGAATTGACAAGAAAACAGGAAAGGTAATTTAGGGCAAAATGAAAGAAACAAACTTCTGTGCATTGATTTTAGCAGCAGGTAAAGGCACACGCATGAAATCGGATTTAGCCAAAGTCCTCCATATTTTAGAAGGGAAACCACTGCTCAATTATTCTCTTGCCGCAGCTTTGAGCGCCGGAGCCAAGAAAGTTGTAGTGATTATTGGTCATCAAGCCCTGATGGTACGGGAAGCGTTTGCCGACTCCGGGGTCATCTTTGTGGAACAAAACCCGCAACTAGGCACAGGCCATGCAGTTTTGCAGGCAAAAGACGTACTCTCCGATTATTCCGGCTTGACGGTTATCCTCTGTGGCGATGTGCCCTTGCTGAAAGCGTCCACAATTGAGGGACTGATTGCAAATCATCTCGCATCGGGAGCGTCAATTACGGTCCTGACAACATATCCATCTGATCCCCGGGGGTATGGTCGAGTAGTAAAAGATGCCAAGGGGAATATTTCAAAAATCGTTGAGGAGCGCGATGCCTCACTTGAGGAAAAGAGCATCGGTGAAATAAATACCGGAATTTATTGTGTAGATACGCCTTTCCTGTTTGCCACGCTTAGGAAAATAACCAATGACAACAAGCAGCAGGAATACTATCTGACGGATATTGTCGAAATTGCCTGCCGCGAAGGATTTGTCGTTCGACCCCATATTGCCGCCGATTTTGTAGAAGTAATGGGAATTAACACGCCGGAAGAGTTGTTCAGGGCGAGTCAGCATCTGCAAAATAATCGAAAGAACCTGGTTTAATTTGTGTTTGATGTAATTAGTTCATTACAGGGCAAGGCGCTTCTTGCCCCTCTGGCGGGTATTTCTAATTTGCCTTTTCGGTTAATTGCGAGATCTTTTGGCTGTGCTCTGGCCTATATGGAAATGATCAGTGCCAATGGCCTCATCCGGAAATCCAGTAAAACATTCGAATACTTCCAAACATGCGCCGAAGATAAACCTTTAGGCATGCAGATTTTCGGCGCCGATCCTCAATTATTGGCCGAAGCTGCCCTGATAGCTGCCGAACATGGTGCCGACTTGATCGATATCAATATGGGTTGCCCGGTAAAAAAAGTCGTTAAGTCCGGAGCGGGAGCTATTCTGATGAAAGATCCCGGTCTTGTTGCCCGTATTATCGTCAAAGTTAAAAATGCAGTTTCTATTCCTGTAACCATAAAGATTCGTTCCGGCTGGAATCGCAGCTCAATTAATGCAGTCGAAATTGCCCGGATTGCGCAAGATTCGGGAGCGGATGCCCTCACCGTTCATGGCCGGACCGCCGATCAGGGATACAGCGGAATTGCTGACTGGAAGGTTATCGCGGCAGTAAAAGAAGCTGTGCATATTCCGGTTATTGGCAACGGCGATATCTGGCAGCCGCAGGATGCAGTGGCAATGATGGGGCAAACATCCTGCGATGCAGTAATGGTGGGGAGGGGAGTATTAGGTAATCCGTGGATATTTGCCGGGATAAATCAATTGCTCGCCGGGAGGTCACAGGACAGCACACCCGGTTTGGTTAGAAGATATGAAATCATTAAAAAACACTGGTCAATGGAAGCTGACATGTGCAGTTCCGTAGCTGCGGCCAGAAATTTTCGTAAACACCTGCTTTGGTATACCAAAGGATTGGAAGGCTCGAGCCGGTTTCGTAATCTCGTTTCCGCCCTACCGGATCGCGAAAGCATGCTAGATGAACTCGACAAATATTTCCGGTCTTTGGCATCTATCCCTAACGAAATAATACCTTGACTTTGAACGGACGAATTGGCATAAATAAAAACGAATTATATACGTTTACGATGATTATTTTTACTTTTTATATTAATAAAGCATTAGAGGAAGGATAAGTATTAAAGTGGAATTGGGTAATTTTAAAGAGCTGGAAGATAAGATAAAAGGAATAGTTAGCGAACAAATATTTTTAAAAAAACAGTTTCAAATATTGGAGGAAGCGCTAAAAAATAAAGAATCGGAGATAGAAGTTTTAAATAGTAAACTAAAGGCATTAGATGGCGAAAGGGACAGCGTACGCGCGAGGGTAGATTCGTTGCTTGATTTACTTGCGGATATAGAATTGGCAAAATAAGCTTCCAGGGCGTGGTTTTTTGAAAAAACGTTATAACATTAATATCTTAGGGCAGGAGCTTTCGGTTTTAAGTGATGCAGATGATGAACATGTGGCCAATGTCATCCGGTTAGTAACTGAAAAAATGGAAGAGGTATTGAAGTCTGCAAATAATCTCAAGGCCTTAGATGTTGCCATCCTGGCAGCTTTAAATGTTGCAGAAGATTTATTGAAACTAAGGGGAGTTAATAAGGAGCTCTGCGATCAATTAGAAAGCAGATCCGAAAAATTGATTCAACTGATTGAAAACGCAAGTTAGTTATAGTTTGTTCACCCCTGCGATGTGCGTGATTAACATCATGTTTTTTGAGCCAACACTTTGAACCCGGGGTCTTTCCTTGTTTGCGGTGTGCAGGTCGGCCTTATTTCCGCTAGTCGGGAGGCAGAAAGCCTGAAGCAATACAACACTAGACACCCACTTTATAAAAAGGTTCAAAAAAGTGGTTAACACGGCATAAGCGGGGTTTTTTATACCCTGAGCATTACCGTTGCCATCTAGATCCTGCCTTTAGAAAAAAATCATAAACCACGGGTGTGAACACCTAAGGATGCAGAGGAGTCTCACACCCTCAGCAATGCGGTATAATTCGACTATCCAATTCTGCTGCGCTGCGCTTGCATAATTGGAGTCTCATTACCACCGCTTTGCGGGATTGTTCAACTGGCCAATTTCGATTCGCTCTGCTTTCGAAATTTGAGTTTCACTAACAATGAATCCTTCGGTAAAAGTGTGTTTTGCTTTTTCGAGAGGTTTAAATATAGAGCTGGGGGAGAAAATTTACTTAAAGAAATTAGGGCATATAAGTAAATAAAACAAATGGATATTCGAACGGTGATTTTCTTCAACAGAGCATGGGGAGGTAAGTTAAATGTTATATGGAAGTTTATTTGTCCTGGTTATATTTGGCGCAATTGTAGTAGGAATTATAGTTGGTTACCTTTTAAAGCAGATATCTTCTGCCAAGAAAATCAGATCATCAGAGAGTTTGTCAGCGAGGATTGTTGAAGAGGCAAAGAAAGAATCAGAAACGATCAAAAAGGAAGCGATCCTACAGGCCAAGGAAAACCTTCTGAAGATGAAGGGCGATTTCGACAAGGAAAGCAAGGATCGAAAAAATGAGCTTGATGGATTAGAAAAACGGATTCGCGCCAAAGAAGAAAACCTGGATAAACGGATTGATCTGCTGGCGCAAAAGGAAGTAACTTTTGAAAGTCGTGAGAAAACAATATCATCTAAAGAGGCGGTAATTGAGGAGAAAAATCGTAAGTTAGATGTAGCATTGGATGAACAAAAAGAAAAACTGGAAAATATTGCCGGAATGTCTTCGGAGGAAGCCAAGAATATATTGATCCAGGCTATGGAGGTTGATGCCAAGCGTGATGCGGCAGCCACTGTGCGTAAAATCGAAGAAGAAGCAAAACTTACCGGCGATCGAAAAGCACGGGAAATTATTGCTTATTCCATTCAACGTTATGCCGGTGACTACGTGGCGGAACATACCGTTTCCGTTGTTAATCTGCCCAGTGAAGAAATGAAAGGACGTATCATCGGCCGGGAAGGCCGAAATATCCGCGCCATTGAAGCAGCTACCGGTATTGATTTAATTGTTGATGATACTCCCGAAGCGGTAGTTCTCTCCAGTTTTGATCCGGTAAGAAGAGAAGTTGCCAGAATATCACTGGAAAGATTAATTCAGGATGGTCGAATCCACCCGGGACGCATCGAAGAAATCGTCAAAAAAGTTCGCACGGAAGTTGAACAAATAATCAGGGAAACCGGTGAAAAAGCCTCTTTTGATGTTGGTGTCCACGATGTTCATCCCGAAATAATCAATTTGCTGGGTAGTCTGAAATATCGTACGAGTTACTCGCAAAATGTACTCCAGCACTCCATTGATGTTGCCTATCTTACCGGCTTAATGGCATCGGAATTAAAGATGAACGTTAAGGAAGCCAAGCGAGCCGGATTGCTGCATGATATCGGCAAGGCGATTGACCATAAGATAGAAGGTCCGCATGCCGCAATCGGTGCGGACTTTGCCAAGCGTTTTGGGGAAAATCCGCGAATTATCCAGGCTATCGCTACTCATCATGATGATGGCCGCAACAATACATTACTGGGAGTTCTGGTACAGGCGGCTGATACGCTTTCGGCAGCGAGACCCGGTGCGCGCCGCGAAATGCTGGAAACATATGTCAAACGTCTGGAAGAACTGGAAAAAATTGCCCATTCATTTAATGGTGTTGATAAATGTTATGCCATCCAGGCGGGCCGGGAGATACGAATACTAGTGGAAAATGAAAAAATATCTGATAACGATACAGTCATGTTGTGCAATGATATTATTAAGAAAATTGAAAGCGAACTGACATATCCGGGTCAAATAAAGGTAACTGTAATTCGAGAAACCCGCGTTTCTTCTTTTGCCAAATAAATGTCCTTTGATAGTAACGACCAAAAGAAGCAAAGGAAGTAAATGAAAATATTATTTATCGGCGATATCGTAGGGAAACCGGGCCGCAGAGCAATTAAAGAACTCTTGCCCAAATTGATAGGCGATCGCGAGATTGACCTTGTCATCGCCAATTGTGAAAACGCTGCCGCCGGATTTGGTGTGACCAGAGATATTGTAGAAGAGCTCTATGACAGCCATATTGATATTCTTACTTCCGGAAACCATATCTGGGATAAGAAAGAAATAAGGGAGTTTATCGGAGATTACGAAACTCTTCTCCGTCCGGCCAATTATCCGGCAGGGGTTCCGGGAGCAGGTGCAGTGATTATGCCGACCGCGGCGGGAGAATATGTAGGAGTACTCAATCTGGCGGGCCGTATCTTCATGCAGCCGATCGATTGTCCATTCATGAAGGCAAAAAGCGAGATTGCCGAACTGCGGAAAAAAACAAAAGTCATTATTGTTGATATTCACGCGGAAGCGACTTCCGAAAAAAAAGCACTGGGTTGGTATCTCGATGGAGAAGTGAGTGCAGTATTAGGAACCCATACTCATGTGCAGACAGCCGATGAGGAAATTTTGCCCGGGGGGACGGCATATTTGAGTGATGTCGGCATGACCGGGCCTTTTGATTCTGTTATTGGTGTGAAGAAAGAAGTAATAATTGAGCGGTTTTTGACAGGCGTTCCTAATAGATTTGATACGGCCAAAGGTGATGTTCGGCTGCAGGCGGTTCTGCTGGATATTGATCCGGCGACCGGGAAAGCAAATTCCATCGAGCGGATCAGTGTAAAGCTTAAAGAAAAGGCGGAGGCGGGTGAGGATGAAAAGCGCATATGATGTTTTAAAGGAAAGAGGCTTTGTGGAGCAGGTGACCGAGGAAGCTCTGATTCAGGAGCTTTTTGGGGTTGGGCCCGTTACCTGTTACATCGGCTTTGATCCTACGGCAACCAGCCTGCATATTGGCAGTCTTGTTCCCATCATGGCGCTGGCGCACATGCAGAAAAACGGTAATAAGCCAATTGCCCTGGTGGGTGGTGGAACCGGGTTAATAGGTGACCCCAGCGGTAAAACTGAAATGCGCCAGGTGTTGACCCGTGAACAAATTGATTATAATGCGCAATGCCTTGGTAAGCAGCTTTCCCAGTACCTCGATTTTTCCGATAATCAGGCATTACTGCTGAACAATGCCGATTGGCTGACGAAAATTAATTATATTGAATTTCTACGCGATATTGGCCGGCATTTCAGTGTTAACCGGATGCTGGCGGCCGAAAGTTACAAGATACGTCTGGAAAAAGGTCTTAACTTCATCGAATTCAATTATATGCTCTTGCAGGCTTATGATTTTCTTCATTTATTCCAGAATCAAGGCTGCGCGCTGCAAATGGGCGGCAATGATCAATGGGGCAATATGCTGGCGGGAACAGAACTGATTAGAAAAGTAACCGGCAAAGATTCTCATGCCGTGACCTTTCCCCTAATTACCACTTCTCTGGGGCACAAGATGGGGAAAACGGAAAAAGGGACAATCTGGCTGGACGGGAGTTTGACTACGCCTTATGAATATTATCAGTATTGGATCAACACCGATGATACCGATCTGGAAAGATTTCTTAAACTCTTCACATTTCTGCCGCTCAATGAAATCAGCGTGGTGAAAAATCTCGCGGATGCGCAATTGAATATGGCTAAAGCTGTGCTGGCTTTTGAAGCTACAAAAGTCACGCATGGCAGTGATGCGGCCGATGCCGCCTGGCGGGCCTCCATGGAGGCTTTCCATTCCCGCCCCGTGGACGCGGGCATGTTTCCTTCCAGTACAATTCCCCGCACAGCACCGGCAACCGACACTTCCGCCATTCCCCGCTATGCGCTTCCCCGCAAAGATCTGGAAACCGGTATTCCAATACTGGCAATCTGCGCTAAATCAGGATTGACGCAGTCTTCGTCCGAAGCCCGGCGCCTCATCGAGCAGGGTGGCATTTATGTGAATGACCGGCAGGTAAAATCCATTGATGAAAAGCTCACGGCGGCCGATTTTACCGGCGGCAATGAACTGCGCATCCGCAAAGGTAAGAAGAAATACCTGATTATCGAAATAGCAGACTGATAAGTTTTTGAAGTGACATCTGAAATCTCACTTACGATGTTGGTTCAATTTTAAAGATTGATTTCTATAAAACGAGCTCCATTAAATGCTTTCTTCACTATAAAGACAGGTGAAAAACATTGGCATAATGTTATTAATCATGTTTTTATCTTTTTGATTTTTCTAAAGTATTCGGATTCAGGTTGACGCTCATGATAAGCGTATGGGGAACTTGAAGATGATCCAATTGAAAACCAATAAATCGATATCCTCTAAAGTAAATAGAACTAGCCCCTTTAACTACACAACCTATACGTACAACACCCCGAAGAATCGCCTCACTTCAGCCGGCGGCAGCAGCTTTAGCTATGACAATGAGGGGCAGTTGAGCTCGGGATATGGCGCAAATTACACCTTTGATTACGAGCACCGGCTGACAGCCATCGGCTCAACCCAATTTGCCTATGACGGCAGCGGGAAGCGGCTGCAGGCCGTCCGGAGCGGGACGACCACCCGGTATATTCATGACCCGGCGGGAAATGTCCTGGCCGAGGCGGATGGACAGAACAACATCACCCGCATCTATGTTTACGGCAAGGGGCTTCTGGCCATGGTGTTGCCCGCGACACAACAGGATCAGGTTTATTGCTATCACTACAACGCCACAGGAAGCACCATTGCCGTCACGGACGGAAGCCAGGCCGTTGTGAATAAGTACGCCTACGATCCCTTCGGGAATATCCTGAGCCAGCAGGAAAATATCGGAAGTCAGGATGCAAGGCTGCAGAATCAGCCGTTTAAGTTTGTCGGGCAATTTGGTGTTATGACGGAACCGAATGGCTTTTACTACATGCGAGCCAGATATTATGATCCGCTGGTGGGAAGATTCATCTCCGAAGATCCGATTGGCTTTGACGGCGGGGATGTGAATCTCATGGCGTATGTAGATAGTGTCGGAAAACCCTTCAGTATTGAAACGAACCTTTACGCTTACACGGGCAACAATCCCGTGAATTTGATTGATCCGTTGGGGCTCTATTGGTTTCGGCAACCTTGGCAAACGGAATTCGTCGTCGGACGAGCACGTAGTCTAGTCGAACCAGGTGGTGCCATTAGTCGATTTATTGAGGATTATGTGCCAGCGGGACGCACGTTTGGTGACTTGCATGACGCTTTTGTGGGTTTCGCAGCCCCCGAAGGTTCAGCAGCCTGGCGAGACTGGCTGTCAAATATCCCTTCGATGATTCCTATGTATGTTATGGCAGTTGGCACTGAAGTATTAAGGACTTTGGGGATTATCGATCAACCAAAACCAACGAGGCAACCAACATGCAAATGAACATATTAAATAATGAGATAGTTAGGGACATCATCGCGTTCATGCTATTGACTTTGATTAGCACCAACTTCTGTGGCCTCAGCTATGCAGGCGAATATCCACAACCAGGGGATCGATACAAAATCATCGGACCAGTTTATTTGAGTGGAATATATCTGAAGCTTAACAATCGACAACTTAACAAGCAGTCTGCGGTTGGATCTCTGACCGCAGTGCAGTTTTCGGGTCCAGAGGTTGGATTTCAATGCAAAGTGCCGGTAGGAACGATCCTGACCATCATTGGCCCGGCCCCAAAACGCGTCCCACTTTTTTTTATTGCCAATCAATATTTTATCAAATTAGACCCCGACTTGTCGCGTGGTCTGGACGTTGAGCTTGAACTTAATCGCGGGATTGAGGGAAGCCTAGATGGGTTGAATCCGGAATTATTTAGCCGACAGGAATAGCGCGTACAGGGAAAAATTGAGAGAAAAATTTGGGGCGGTTCTATTTAATCGCACTGGGTAATGACATAAAGGATAGATCGCCGCTTGGCTGAGAACCGCAGAGGCAGGGATTGAAAATATTCAAAGCACATTAAAACAAAGGGGATAAAAGGCAAATGAAAAGTAAATTACATCGACAAAATATTATCATGGTATTTTTATTCGCATTAATATTTACATTTATCACCATTATTCCTTCATTTGCGGATTCAATAAATAACATCTACGATGATTTGAACCGCCTCATCCGCATCGAAAATACCACTGACGGCAAAGTTGTCGAATACCAATATGACGAAGTCGGCAATCGCCTGTTAATAGGGACTTACGAGCCGTTGACTATTACTGCCACAGCAGGGGACCTAGGGGGACGCCCTTAAAATTGTAAGTTAGTTGGGCGAAATAGGAAAAAATAGAGGGAGGAAAAATTGTGGGCAGGAAAAATAAAGCAGCGGTCAACTCTAATGAGCCATTCTGGAAGCGCCATTCCCTTACTATCGTTGCGGCCAGTGTTCTTGCAGTGTGGTTCGTTCTGTATTGGAACGCCAATCCCCACTCGCATGCCGGATCCTTCTTTGGTAATGCCATTGCTGATTGGCTGGGCTTAGTAATAACGATAATTGCCACAAAGTGGTTTTATGAAAAAGGATCCAGAGAGAGTCGTAAACCTCACCGAGTGCATAAGAACCATATCCTGGAGTTCCTGCATGAGCACTCGCTGACAATTTTTTTGCTGATAACCGGTATTGGATGGGTAATTCTGTTTTCCAGGGTTGATCCGGAAAGTAAATGGGGATCGGTTGTCAGCAATGTGGTTTCAGAATGGACGCAGCAGATCGGATTAGTTATTTTGACAAAGAAGCTGATTGAAATTGGCTCTAAAGAAAGCCAGGGTGAAAAATAAAATGTCTCACCAGTCTTTATGTGTAATTATTTCATTGACATATAACGGTGGGTTTCCTATACTTCCTTGCGGGAAAAGGAAGTCATTATCAAAAGATGGAGGTTCATGTTTTTATGATAAGCAACTGGGCTGATACCTATAAAAATCGTCTTACCGATGCCAGGACAGCGCTTTCCATGATCAGACGTGGTGCCAGGGTATTCATCGGTTCGGCCTGCGGAGAGCCCCAACTACTTGTTCGGACCCTCATCGATGTGGCAGCGAACCTTGCGGACACCGAAATCATCCACTTCCTCGATTTAGGAATATCTCAGTATACCAATGAGGTATTCAATGAACAATTCCGGCATAATGCTTTATTCATCGGTCCGAGCACCAGGTTGGCCATCAAGGAAGGAAGGGCGGATTACACTCCCATTTTCCTCTCCGAGATTCCTCTGCTGATGCAACGCGGCAATATGCCAATTGATGTGGCACTCATTACCGTTTCTCCTCCTGACAACAGTGGTTTTGTCAGCCTGGGGATTTCGGTGGACATCACCAAGACTGCGGCTGAAGTGGCAAGTTACGTCATTGCCGAGGTAAATCCGAACATGCCGCGGACTTTAGGGGACAGTTTCCTCCACGTCAGCGAGATCGATGCTTTTGTCGAAAATGATGCGCCCCTGCTGGAGTTTATGCAGAAATCCCCGGATACTATCGCCAAAGCTATCGGCGAGAACATTGCGGAACTCATCGAGAACGAATCCACCATTCAGACCGGTGTGGGAAAGATCCCCAACTCCATTTATGCATATCTCATGAACAAAAAGGATCTGGGAGTTCACACCGAAACATTTACCGAGGGTCTCATCGATCTCATCGAAGCGGGCGTTATCACCTGCCGGAAAAAGTCTTTACATCCGGGTAAGGTCGTCGCTTCCTTCTGCATGGGTACGAAACGCCTATATGACTATGTGCACAACAACCCGTTCTTTGAGTTCCGTCCCAGCATTTACGTGAATGACCCGTATGTGATCTCCCGAAACGACAAGATGGTCTCCATTAACTCGGCGCTGACTGTAGATCTTACCGGACAAGTATGCTCCGATTCTCTGGGTTTTGAATTCTACAGCGGGATTGGCGGTCAAGTCGACTTCGTCCGCGGGGCGGCCATGTCGCGGCGGGGCAAATCAATTATGGTGTTGCCGTCAGTAACGGATGACGGAAAAACCTCCAGGATCGTCCCCTATCACTCGCCCGGGAGCGGCGTGGTTGTAACCAGGGGCGATATCCACTATGTGGTTACGGAATTCGGGGTTGCGTATGTCCATGGGAAATCTATCCGCGATCGCGCCGTGGCGCTCATAAACATTTCCCATCCTGATTTCCGTGAAGAACTGCTCGAAGCTGCAAAAAAGCAGGGGTATGTTTACAAAGACCAGATACTGCCGGCCGTTCTTTACCCGAAAGCATACGAGACTTACTGGACAGACAAGAAGGGTGTCAGTGTCTTCTTCCGGCCTGTGAAGGCCACCGACGAACGGGCGATCCAGGACCTGATATACGGACTTCCTCCGCAGGACATCTACACCCGGTTTTTCCAAAACCTCAAATCATTTCACCACAAGGTCGCGATGCCTCTTGCCGCCATTGACTATAATAACAAAATGGCCATTGCCGCCGTGACGGGAAAAGAGGAACCCGGCAACCGGGAACAAATAGTCGCCGTAGGCCGCTATATTCGCGATGCAAATACCAACTTTGCGGAGGTGGCTTTCACGACTCATCAGGATTGGCAAAATCGCGGTATCGGAACATTCCTCATTCAGAGTCTGATCCGCATAGCCAAGGAGCACAATATAAATGGAATCACCGCAGATGTGCTGACCAGTAATACCCCGATGATGAAGGTTTTTTCCAAGGCCTCAGGCAATCTTAAGATGCACCAGGCCTATGGCGTAAACGAAATCGAGATACCTTTTGAAAAAAATTAATGATGACGGTAACGGCAAAAAGGATATTCCTTTTGCAGCGCCATTCTTAGCTAAACGGGGGGGGGAAAACTATGAAAAATGTTTGCTCTGGCGATAGCTTTAAGGTATTACAAAACTAGATATTATCTAGGAGGAACAATGAGTAACATAGACGTAATTTTTTCACCACGATCAGTAGCTGTATTAGGGGCCTCAACGACAAAAGGAAAAGTAGGTTATGACATTTTTGCCAATATTATCAATGGGGGGTATACAGGCAGTATCTATCCCATAAATCCTGTCGCCGACTCAATTTTAGGCCGAAAGGCCTATAAAAGCATTCTCGATGTGCCGGATAAGAGCATCGACCTTGCGGTTATTATTCTTCCGCCTAAGATTGCTTTAAAATCCATAGAAGAATGCATTAAAAAAGGCGTCCGCGGTGTTATTATCGTTAGTGCGGGCTTTCGGGAGGTAGGTCCCCAGGGCCGCGAAATTGAAGACCGTATAGTCGCCATGTGCAGAGTTGCAGGTATCAGGCTTGTCGGGCCCAATTGCCTCGGGGTAATCAATCCGGCGGCTTCAGTGCGTCTCAATGCCAGTTTTTCTGTGCGCATGCCGCAGCCGGGGAATATATCATTCGTCTCGCAGAGCGGGGCCTTGTGTACCGCCGTTCTGGATTTTGCTGCCGATCGGGATTTCGGGTTTTCCAAGTTTATCTCTATCGGGAATAAAGCCGAACTGGATGAACTCGATATATTGCGCTATCTGCATGATGATGTGGATACCGATGTCATTATGGTATATCTGGAGGAACTCCGCCAGGGGCCGGAATTCATCGAAGCGGTAAAAGAGATAACATCAGGGAGCCGTCCCAAACCAATTCTGGCAATCAAGTCCGGACGCACAAGTGCAGGCGCTCTAGCGGCGGCTTCGCATACTGGTGCTCTTGCCGGGTCCGAAGCCGTTTATGATGCAATATTCAAGCAGTCGGGAATCATCCGCTGCAATACCATTGACGAGCTCTTCGATTTCGCAAATGCCTTTGCCTACAAGAAGAGAAGTCCACTGGGCAAGATCGTACGAAAGATACCGCGTGGGAACAAGGTGGCCATAGTGACCAATGCCGGCGGTCCGGGAATATTGGCAACAGACATGACAGTTTCATCGGGATTAGAACTGGCGAAATTCAGTCCGGAAACGATCGAGGCCCTGGCAAGTCATCTGCCGGCCACAGCAAATATTCATAATCCGGTGGATGTTATCGGTGATGCAGCCTGTGACCGTTATCAAAATGCCCTCTTCGCGGTCATCAATGATGAAAACGTCGATGGTGCGCTCGTCATCCTGACGCCACAATCCATGACTGATGCTCTGGGCACTGCCGAGGCCGTTGTAAATATCGCCCAGCGGTCAAACAAGCCGATATTGTGCTGTTTCATGGGGGTTGTAGATGTTTCCGGCGGCGTCAGATTTTTGCAGGAGCACGGATATCCTGTGTACCGCTTCCCCGAAAATGCCGCAAATGCATTTGGCGCGCTGTACCGATATTCCAAATGGTTGGCACGGCCGCAACTGGCTCCCCTGCAATTAAGCCACGATGTCAAAAAGGCTTCTGATATTATTCAAAGCTGCCTGAATTCCGGACATACAAGGCTGGGCGAACTTTTCGGCAATGACCTTCTTGCCTGCTACGGTTTTAATGTCCTGCCCGCAAGGATTGGAACAACTGCTCAGGAGGCTTTATCCATTGCAGTGGAAATGGGTTTGCCTGTGGTAATGAAGATCGTTTCACCCCAGATACTCCATAAATCGGATGCCGGCGGAGTAATCGTGGGGCTGAATACTGAAGCAGGAGTTCTGGCGGCCTTTGACAAAATTATCACCAATGCTGCCAAGTATGATCCCAATGCCCGGATCGATGGTGTTCTAGTAGTCAAGATGGCTCCGTCTGGTGAGGAGGTCATCCTTGGCGCTACCCGCTACCCCGTTTTCGGACCGCTCCTGATGTTCGGTACGGGAGGCATCTTTGTAGAGGTATTTAAGGACGTGGAATTCGGACTTGCCCCCATCAACCGTGGCGATGCCCGTAACATGATCAGGGGTATCAAAGGATTCAAACTGCTGCAAGGCTTCAGGGGAAAACCAGTAGCGGATATCCTTGCACTGGAAATGATGCTGCTTAATCTTTCGGCCATGGTGATGAACCATCCTGAGATAAAGGAGATAGATATCAATCCTCTTCTTGTGCACGAAGAAGGCAAAGGTACGACGGTAGCGGACTGCCGGATCATTCTCGAACCTCAAAAGGCAGAGAAATAGGGATATTGAAAACAGTGCAATAAGTCGCATTAATTTGGTGGCAATTCTGTGTGGAGCATTTTTCAGTTAAATGAGTTGGACAGGCTGATGCTGGTTGTATTGGTTTCATGAAGGCAATCTCCCTGCAAATTGCCGAATTAACTGGATGTCTGTGAATGAGTACATTGCTGGCCCTGCATTATACATTGTTGTGACCGAATAATTACATAAAGGCTTAAAATGCATAAAATACAGCTGGCTGGCATAAAAATTATTCTTATTAAATGCCTGTAAGAACAGGGGAAAAAGCAGATAGGTCAAATAAAGCAAAATTAGTTATAATTTTTTCTTGACACAAAAGCGAAGAGGGGGTAGAAGCTCTCTTCTGTTCGCAACGAAGTTCTTTAAAGGTAAGTGGAAGTTTTCAACAAGTTCACCGATAGATGTAAATCGTAGTTATCGGATGCTCACCATGATTGCTTGCCGAACATAAAGCTTCTTTGAATTTTGAAAATTGTTCTTGACAAAAGAATCGGATTGATTTATTTGTCACAGCTCGTTTCAAGATGGCTCTTTGGAAATTGAATAGTGGGAAATAATTGATTTGTGGGTCCTATATATTTTTTTGAAGTCAGCGAGAAACAGGAAGAGAAATCTTCCTTCTAGGATTAAAACTTGAGAGTTTGATCCTGGCTCAGAACTAACGCTGGCGGCGTGCCTAACACATGCAAGTCGTACGAGAAAGTCCGCTTCGGTGGATGAGTAAAGTGGCGCACGGGTGAGTAACGCGTGGATAATCTACCCCTCAGTTGGGAATAACGTACCGAAAGGTGCGCTAATACCGGATAATACTGCACATCTTCTGTTGTGTAGTCAAAGATGGCCTCTGCTTGCAAGCTTTCGCTGAAGGATGAGTCCGCGTACCATTAGCTAGTTGGTAGGGTAATGGCCTACCAAGGCAACGATGGTTAGCTGGTCTGAGAGGATGATCAGCCACACTGGAACTGAGACACGGTCCAGACT
>JANYAY010000046.1 GCA_025361065.1 Deltaproteobacteria bacterium | reverse complement strand
CTGTTCTTCAATGAAGCTGCCGGTTCCGGCAGCGCAGACATTGTTCATGACCGATGAAGTAACCATTCCGTTGGTCATGTTGGTGAACTTGGCATCCTGTCCGCCGATTTCAATGATGGTATCGACTTCGCAATCCAGCTCATAGGCGGCGCGGGCATGGGCGGTAATTTCGTCAATCATGAGGTCGGCGTTAATAATTCGCCCGATAAACTTCCGGCCGGAACCAGTGGTGCCGACGCCATGGAAAAGGAATGCGCAGTTACGGCAGCGAGAAATATCTTCGATGGTCTCGAAAAGCGCCTGCAGGGCTTGGACCGGTTGACCCGAGGTAAGAGTATAAAGTCCGATCAAAACGTCGTTGTTTTCATTAATCAGGACTGCTTTGGTGCTGGTAGAGCCTATGTCGATACCCAGATAGGCTTCTTGTTGCCTTTTGGGCGGCTGATAGATATCGATTTCAATATCGGCACAATTGCGTTTTGCAGTATAGAGATAACTCTCTGGGCTGATAAAAGCAGGATATTGCGAAAGCAATAATTGCAGTGGCGGATAGCCGTAAATTTTTTCCTTCTTTTCGGCGATAAAAAGTTCATCCCAGTTTTTAATTTTCAGTTTTTGCGGCTGCCTCTCCTCCAGATAAAGCAGTCCGGCGCCGATTGCGCCATAGAGATGACTGTATTTTCCGACAACAGGTTTTACATCAAGTAGATTTTGGAAATGCTTCACAACCGCCTGATTCATGGAAACGCCGCCGGCAAGAATCAACGGTGTGCGGATATTTTGATCCGGAATCAAGGTGTCAATAACATTTTTGGCCAGACCTTCGCAAAGTCCGTCGCTGATCTGGCCTATGGAATAACCCTCCTGCTGCGCATGGATCAAATCGGTCTTGGCAAAAACAGCACAGCGGGTGGCAATCTTGGGAGAGCTTTCCTGATTGCAGAAAGCAATCGTGCTCAGTGTATCGATGCTTTTAAGGTTCAGTCTTTTGGCCTGCTGATCCAAAAAACTCCCGGTACCGGCGGCACAGGATGAATTGGAACGGTAACTTTCATAATCGCCCTGCTCGCTGAAAGTAATCAGCCCGAAATTTTCACCGCCGACAAAAAGAATACTGCCCACCTCCCGGTAATATTGCTTGACGGCGGCAATAATTGCTATTTGCGTATCATAACGGGAAATATTGGGCAGAATATCCGGGCCGGAAAGCGTCATGGCTATGCCGTCCACCCGGTTGATATCAACATTGCCGAGCATTAAACGGAGAGTTTCGCTGATTGCTCCGGAATGAAATTGATAGGAAGAATTAATTACTATTCCATTTTCATCCAGCAACACCAGAGACAGCGCTACAGAACCTATATCTATTCCAACGATGTTCAACATTTTTCACTTTAAAATCATCTTCAGTAATTTCATGCCCGGATTTTTATCGGGATGGGCCAGTCCCATATCGAAGCGGACGGAGCTTTTTACAATGCTTTTCCAATGAGTAAAAGTATCAAAGCTGGCTTTGCCATGATAGCGGCCAATCCCGCTTGGTCCCACGCCGCCAAAAGGCAGGAAGTGTGATGCTACATGAACTATGGTGTTATTAATGGCGCCGCCGCCGTATGCTATTTCCTCAGTTATGCGCTTTTGAATTAACCGATCACCGGAAAAAAGATAAAGCGCCAAAGGCTTGGGTCGTTCATTTATTCTTCTGATGATGTCATTAATTTCCGAGAAAACAAGCACCGGCAATAAAGGACCAAAAATTTCATCCTGCATAGCGGGCGCATCCCACTGGGTCGGGTATAAAATTGTCGGTTCAATGTAGCGCTCAGCCTGGTTGGTTTTGCCGCCGGAGAAAATTTTTGACTTATCGAGAAGGTCGGTTAACCGCTGAAAATGCCGGTCATTGATGATCCGGCAATATCGCTGATGCGAAGCCGGATTTTCCCCGAAAAAGTTGATTATCACTTTTTTCATTTCAGAGAGAAAATCATCTTTTATCGAGTCATGAACAAGCACATAATCAGGGGCTATGCAGGTTTGGCCGGCATTAAGGAATTTGCCCCAGGCTATTTTTTGCGCGGCGTGACGAAGATCGGCATCCGGACAGACGATGGCCGGGCTTTTTCCGCCCAATTCCAGAGTAAAAGGTGTTAAATTACGGGCTGCCGCATTAACGATAACTCTGCCGACCGGGACGCTGCCGGTAAAGAAGATATAATCAACCGGGAGCATAAGTAATGACTGTGTCTGGGCAGCATCGCCCTGGACAACATACAAATACTCCTGAGGGAAGGCGTTGTTAATTATCTTTTCAATTATATCTGCCGTATGTGTTGAAACTTCCGAGGGTTTGAGAATTGCTGTGTTTCCGGCGGCAATTGCTCCGACCAGCGGAGACATCATCAGCTGAAAAGGATAATTCCAGGGAGCAATGATCAACGCCACACCATATGGCTCCTTCTGAATATAGCTTTTTGCCGGCCATATAAAAACAGGAGTCTTTACTTTTTCCGGTTTTGCCCAGGCGTGCAGATTTTTTATTGCGAAATTGATCTCATCATAAATCAGTCCTATTTCGGTAGCATAGGCATCAAAGGCGGTTTTGTGCAAATCCAGGTAAATTGCTTCCAGTATTTCTTTTTCATGGGTTTTGATGGCAACTTTTAGCTTATTTAAAGAGTCGATCCGAAAATTAACATCACGGCTCCGGCCTGTCCAGAAAAATTCTTTTTGCAATTTCAATAACTTCTCCCCAACAGACGTTTCCATAATTTAAAACCTTTCATGTTCTGAAGAACAATGTTTGAGGACGACTATTTATGCACAGTAATTACAAACGAATTTGTTTCACTATAAACAGAAGTAAATGAACTGTCAAGTTGAAGGGAAGGCAACGATATCAGATCATAACAGAAATGACACATCATACAAACACCCTTCAGCAAAATAAGCTGAAGGGTGTTTGTTTAGTTAAAGTGTTCTCAAAATCAGGAATGGTTGCAAGAAACGTTACGCACTCTTTTACTTAGCCGTTTTGTAATGGGATACATGTTTTGGTCGTTGGAACATCAGAGCGACAATGAACCCGATTATCAGACAGGCGGCTGCAGCATAAAGAGACTGCTGTTTGTTGAATTCGGCGAACACAAAACCGCCAACTACACCGGCTGCGCCCCAGGCCGTCAGTAAGAAGCCGTAGACTTTACCGATGTAAGTCGGACCGAAGGAATCCGCTGCGAAAGCGGGCATGACGGCAAAACCACCGCCCAGACACGAAAGAAGATAGCACGCGATTATTGTAAAGACGAGCACGCTGGTGACTTGAGGAAGCAGAACATACAAAATCGCCTGCGTGAGGAACATGACCATATAGACGCCTTTGCGGCCGATTTTATCGGAGACGGCGGCCCAGAAAAGGCGTCCCAGCCCGTTGAAAATAGAGGCCGTGGCCAGAACACCGCCGCCCAGAACGGCCAGTTTTGCCGGGTCATCAATATTTTGCGCAAATTTAATGACTTCCTGAGCCATGGGAGAGAGTTTGGACAAAAGTCCCATGCCGGCGGTGACGTTTAAAAAGAGCATGACCCAGAGCATGTACCACTGTCGTGTCTTGTGTGCTTCGGCCCAACTGAAGGAATCGGCTGCACTGACGGTTGTAGCTGCGGGTTTGAAGCCTTTGGGTAGCCAGCCTGCGGGTGGGTTTTTCAAGGTTAGAGCTGCTCCGGCGCAAATAACCAGGTAAACAGCACCCAGAAGAAGAAACGCATTGGCCACGCCGACTTTGTTAATGAGACCGGGGATGATCATACCGATGAAGAACGCGCCAAAGCCAAAGCCCATGACAGCGAGGCCCGTGATCAGGCCGCGCTTATCCGGGAACCAGCGGATCAGAGTCGCAATGGGTACGACATAGGTCAATCCGTTGCCCATGCCACCGATGACGCCGTATCCAACTAAGAGAAACCAGAAGCTTCCGGTATGCAGAGCGACACCGCCCAGCAAAACACCGATGCCGTATAAACATGCACCGAGTGTCGCGACAAACTTGGGGCCCTTTTTGTCCACCAGTATACCGCCGAACGCGGCGGAAATACCAATGACACCGATGATCAGCATAAAAACACGCGCAACCACTTTTACTTCCCAGTTCTGCGCGGCTGCAATGGGTTTGACAAAGACCGACCACGCATAAACCGTGCCCAGTATCAGCATGATGACAACGCCGGCCAGGGCAATAAACCACCGCTTACTCTCTAAATTTTCATTTGCCATATTTTATTTCCTCCCGTGCCTTCATGAATAAAGGCTGAATTTAGTTGGTGATACTTTAAAAATCTCCGCATTGTGCAGAGGAGGGGCTTATCTTTCATCATTAAATAAGTCAAAGATGCGCGACCTCGTAAAAAGTCGGAAAAGCCTCAGAATCGTCATTCCGGCGCAAGCCGGAATCCAGATATTTCAAAGACTTAGAAAACGCTGGACACCGGTTTTCACCTGTGTGACGGACTTTTTACGAGACCATCAAAGATGACTTTCGTCTTATACATAAAGAATATGCCCCTGGCAAGGGGCATATTCAGTTTTTTTATAGTGTTATATGTAGCATAATGTTTTGCCGGCTTTTGACGATCAGGCGGCTTCGAGCTTCACTGCACAGACTTTGTATTCGGGAATCTTGCCCGTCGGATCAAGTGCCGGGTTGGTCAGGATATTCACCGGTGCCTGTGTGAAATGAAAGTTCATGAAAATCGATCCCGGGGCGCTCTTGGTCGTGATGCGGGATTTGGCTTCGAGAGTACCGCGACGGGAGGTAACCTTGACCAACTGTCCGTCGGAGATGCCCAGTTTTTCAGCATCCGCCGGATTGATTTCCACAAGGCTTTCCGGACAGCGCTCAGAGGGACCCTGAGCACGTGTCGTCATTGTGCCGGTATGGTAATGATAAAGCACGCGTCCTGTCGAAAGCAGGAATGGATACTCTTTATCCGGCAGTTCATTGGGCGGCATAAATTCGATGGCCGTAAACAAACCCAGTCCCCGCGAAAATCGATCTTTGTGCAGAAATTTTGTTCCTTTGTGTTCATGGGTGGGGCAGGGCCACTGGAGACCTTCTTTTTCAATTCTTCTGTAAGTAATTCCTGCATAGCTGGGAGTTACAGAAGTAATTTCTTCAAAGATTTGTTGCGCCGATGAATATTGCATCGGATAACCCATTTTACCGGCTAGGCCGCAGATGACCTCCCAATCCGTTTTAGCCTCTCCCGGCGGTTCCAGAGCTTTGCGCACGCGCTGAACGCGTCGTTCAGTATTGGTGAATGTCCCGTCTTTTTCAGCAAAGCCGGTCACGGGCAACACCACATCAGCGATTTGTGCTGTTTCGGTCAGGAAAATATCCTGGACGATCAGCAAATCCAGATTCTGAAGTTCTTTTTTTACATGGTGCAGATCCGGATCGGAAAGCATCGGGTTTTCACCCATGATATAAAGCGCCTTAATCGCGCCGCTACCGGACGCCGCCATTATTTCCATCAGCGTCATGCCCGGTTTGGAAGAAAGTGTCGCGCCCCAGGCTGTTTCAAATTTCTTGCGGCTGTCTTCATTGGAGACTTGCTGGTATGCCGGATAAACATTAGGTAATGCACCCATGTCACAGGCACCCTGAACATTATTCTGGCCGCGGAGCGGATTAACGCCGCCGCCTTCAATGCCGACGTTGCCGCAGAGCATGGACAGGTTGGCGGTGCTCTTCACGTTATCGGTACCGCTGATATGCTGGGTAATGCCCATTGCATAAATGATGCTGGCGCGGTTTGCTTTGGCATACATCCGGGCGGCCTTTTGCAAGTCTTCCGCCGGTACGCCGGAAATCTTTTCCACATATTCCGGTGTATATTTTTCGACTGTGGTTTTCAGAGCATCAAAACCCTCGGTGCGTTCTTCTACATATTTTTTAGCATAAAGGCCTTCAGAGATTATTACATTCATCAAACCGTTGAAGACAGCCACATCCGTTCCCGGTTTCTGGCGTAACCAGATCTCGGCATATTTGACCAGGTCAATTTCCCGCGGGTCAATCACTATCAGTTTGGTGCCCTGCTGTTTAACCGCGCGCTTGATTTTCATGCCGATGACGGGATGATTTTCCGTCGTGTTGGTTCCCGTGGCTAAAATGAGATCAGTATATTCCAGTTCATCAATTGAGTTGGTCATTGCTCCACTGCCGAATGTGGCGGCCAGACCGGCCACCGTTACGGAGTGTCAGAGACGGGCGCAGTGATCGACATTGTTGGTGCCGATGGCCGCCCGGAGAAATTTCTGGAAAAGATAATTTTCTTCATTGGTGCAGCGCGCGGAAGCGAGCCCGGCAATGCAATCCGGACCGTAAGCTTTTTTGACGGCGGAGAGTTTATCGGCGATGAACGTATAAGCTTCATCCCAGGTTGCTTCTTGCAATTCTTCGTTTTTATTGCGGCGGATTAAGGGTTTTTTCAGACGATCGGGATGAGATATGAAATCCATGCCGAAGCGGCCTTTCACGCAAAGACTGCCTTCATTAGGAGGACCGTAATCGCGATTACCCATGACTTTGACGATTTGATTATCTTTGATGAAAAGATCCATCTGGCAGCCGACGCCGCAATAAGTGCAGGTCGTGCGGACTTTATTCAATTCCCACGGGCGGCCGGCGAATTTTGCCTGTTTATAAGTGATCGCTCCGGTAGGACAGACCTGCAGACATTCGCCGCAGAATACGCAGGAGGAATTAATATAATTTTCATCAAATGCGGGGCCGACCTTCGCGTGAGAGCCGCGCATGGAAAAATCAAGGACTTCGTTGACCTGAATTTCATTGCAGGCACGAATACAGCGACCGCAAAGGACGCACTTGTTCAGATCGCGATGGATCATGGTGTTGCTGTCATCCGGTGCGAAACCGGGAGGTTCGATATTAAAACGGGGTTTATCAATTTTCAGCCAGTAAACCAGATTTTGCAGCTCGCACTGGCCGTTTTGTTCGCAGGTCAGGCAATTGTGATCACCGGATGACCATAACAATTCAACGATCATTTTCTGAGCGGCGCGAACAGCCGGTGTGTTGGTGCGGACGACCATGCCGGGACTAATCGGCATACAGCAGGAAGCGACAAGGCTTCGGGCCTTTTCGACTTCCACAACGCAGACCCGGCAAGCTCCGACGTTCGTCGTATTTTCATAATGGCAGAGGGTGGGAATAAAAATACCCATGCTTGTGGCGCATTCCAGGATGGTTTGTCCCGGCTTCGCCAATATTTCCCGCCCATCAATAGTTAACGTAATCTTTTTTTCCATTTTTCTTCTCCAATCTCAAAAATCAACATCTGATGCTTATTCTTCAAGACTCAATAGAAGATATTATTTACAGCCCGCGTTTTGTATAGCCATAACCAGTTAGTTTGTCAACTATGTAAATTATGTCATAACGGTATTTTCAATGATGATTCCTGCAATTGAAAAGACTCAGGCTGTGCTGCGCAAGAGCATTTATTATGGAAGAAACGTTTAATATGTTTATTCTTGCAGCATATTAACCGTCCGTTGGAGAAGTCGCAGATAGGAAGGGAATCATGATTGATAATCAAGTCATACTTAATGAGATCTGATCCGAAAAACCCCGAAAGGAAGCATAAATATATATTGATATGAATTAGTAAATGCGATAAGAAGCATCCATTTCTGACGCTATAGGTTGATTTGCTTTGCTTTTTTTAGAATTCATAAAACGATGGAAAACGGATACAGGGGGCATGAGGCAAATCAGACATGCTCCCATTTTATTTTGGGGAGGCGGCGACAAGCAGATTGTTTTAGCTTTTGCAATCCCGCTCACGCGGGGCGAGCGTTAATTCTCGTGAGCTCGCTCGCGATATAATGACGTTCATTTCATGCCTCGAAAGCTTGCTCGCGCCGTGGTTGATTTGATTTTGAAGCAATGAATTAAGGGATGCTGTAGAGCCCTTCTACAATAATTGAGGTGAGACAAATGGAAAGAGAACAAATCACGGGGAAAATAATGTTAAGGGCAAAAAACGAGCAGCGATCAGCGCTGACGGAAGCGGAATCAAAACAAATTCTGGCCCGATATGGAATTCCCGTAGTTGAAGAAACTGTTGCCTTCACGCCGGATGATGCCGTGATGGCTGCGGAGAAGTTCGGCTATCCCGTTGTTCTTAAAGGCTTGGGCTCAAAACTTGCGCACAAAACGGAACGCGGGCTGGTCTATTTGAATTTATTGACCCGGGAAGCAGTTCTTGCAGCGGCCGGCGCTATAGGCCGTTCGGCGGGAGACGATCTGGAAGGGTATCTCGTGCAACGGATGATGCGGGGGCGGCGCGAATTTGTTGCCGGTCTGTTTAGTGATGCCCAGTTCGGTCCTGTTGTGATGTTCGGACTGGGCGGCATATTTACGGAAGCGCTGGACGATGTTGTTTTCCGGGTGGCGCCGGTGAGTGAAGCGCAGGTGGAAGCGATGCTGGATGAACTCCGTTCGGTAAAACTGCTGGGACCGTTCCGGGGAGAAGGACCCATAAACCGGAAAAAGATAATCGACGTGATCCTGGGTTTATCGCAATTGGCAATGGACTGCCCTGATATCGTCGAAGTGGATGTTAATCCCCTGCTGGCGGATGCGACAGGGGAGATCACGGCTGTGGATGCTCTGATTATCCTCGGAAAAAGAAACGAAATAAAATTGGATCGCCAGCCGGTAAATCCCAAAGACATCTCCAAGATTTTCGCGCCCAGGTCTATTGCTTATGTGGGTGCGTCCGGCGATATCAGAAAATGGGGATACAGGCTCCTGGCCAATACAGTTGCCGGTGGTTACGCCGGAGAGATTTATCTGGTTAATCCCAACAACAAGGATATTGCCGGCAGAAAGGTTTATAAATCCCTCTTGGATATTCCCGGCAAAGTCGATATCGCGGTCGTTACGATTCCGGCTTCCCAGGTCCGGGACTTGATACCAATCATGAAAGAGAAGGGAATCAAATACATGCTCCTGATCAGCTCGGGCTTTGCCGAAGCGGGGGGCGAGGGTGTGCAGTTGGAGAAAGATCTTGTTGCCATGGCGGAGAATGCTGGCATTCTCATTGTCGGGCCCAATACGATGGGGCTTAATAATCCCCATGAGAAATTATTCTGTGCGGGATCGGCCGCCTGGCCCAAACCGGGTTCCGTCGCATTGGTCGCTCAATCCGGCAATTTGGGAACTCAGCTCATTGCTTTTGCTGAAAAAGAGAATATAGGTCTGAGAGCCTTCTGTGGATCCGGCAATGAGGCGATGGTTACCATAGAGGATTTTATGGGCGCTTTTGCAGTGGATGAGCTGACCAAAACGGTTATTCTCTATGTGGAGAGCGCCAAGGACGGTAGGCGTTTTTTGCAGGAGGCCGAACGCGTTTCCCGGAAAAAGCCGGTAGTTTTACTCAAGGGAGGACGCACGGAAGCCGGGAACACCGCAGCGGCGAGCCATACGGGAGCCATGGCGTCCAATCTCCGGGTATTCAATGCCGCGTGCCGTCAGGCGGGTATCATTCTCGCAAGGCAGCCGATGGATCTGCTGGATCTCTCCGCGGCCTTTTCATCGTTGCCGCTTCCCCGGGGAAAGCGTGTCGCCCTGATTACGCTCGGGGGTGGGTGGGGCGTTGTGGCCACAGATCAATGCGCCGAATCCGGACTGGAAATTCCGCCGTTGTCCTTAGACATTATCCGGCGGATTGACGAAATATTGCCTTCTTATTGGAATCGCGGAAACCCGGTTGATCTCGTGGGTGAACTTAATTTTGACATCGCCACTAAAATTATCGGGATGCTGGCCGAATGGGACGGATGTGACGCCATTATCCACCTGGGCGTCGTGGGGGTACAATCCTTACTAGACAATTTCGGTAAGTCCTGCATCAAACTGCAACCAGAGTTACAAGGCATTCTTGCCCAGAGGCGTCTAGATATGAACCAATTAGAGGGCCTTTATATTGAACATACTATCAGGCTGATGGAAAAATACCATAAACCAATTCTGGGTGTCCGGCTGCTGGATGGTGACGGGAAACAAGCTGTGACGGATGTCGCCGGAAGTGAATTTAAGGCGGTTGCCTTTCCTACTCCCGAACGCGCAGTCAATGCCCTGGCCGCGATGATGCGCTACGGGAAATGGCTGAAGCGGGAGGGGATTCAGAAGTAGAGAAACTAAATAGTATCAAGTACAAGTAGTTATAGAGATATCAGAGGGGATGGTCCCAGCCCATGGCCAGATCATCCCGGGCGTGATTCGCGATGATATTCTCTTCAATCCGCCGGCGCAGTGGCTCAAACTCCGCTTCAGGAAGATGTTCGGGGACCCGGATGGGTTCCCCCCAGCGGATCTGTACCCGGCTGAAAGGCTTCGGGATCAGGAAGTGATCCCAGCTTTTCAGGATCCAGGCCCGATTGGTAGAAATATAAACGGGATAGATCAGCGCCCCGGACCGTTGGGCTATTTTGATAATCCCAGCCTTAACTATTCCCTTAGGCCCCCGGGGTCCGTCCACGGCATGCACTGCGGCCGGATGCGAGGCCAGGTATCCGACAACGGCCTCGAGCGCTTCCTTGCCGCCTTTGGAACTGGAACCGCGA
This sequence comes from Deltaproteobacteria bacterium, assembly GCA_025361065.1. GTDB lineage: Bacteria > Desulfobacterota > Syntrophia > Syntrophales > Smithellaceae > MVRV01. The sequence continues at coordinate 8,698 of JANYAY010000046.1, read as the reverse complement.
ATAGGATGGAAATGAAGCCGGGTGACGACTTCGGCGATCATGTCTCCGTCACGACTCTGACTGATGATGGCGGCAAGCGAAAAACGGCCGAATCGTTTTGCATAATCGATGACCCCGAACATCCGCTGGTGCAGAATGGCGATAACAACTTTCCGGTCGTCTTCGAGGACGCGCATGATTTGCTCCTCCCCGATGATCGTCTTGCGGATCATACCCAAATAGGCACGGATTAGATTGTGGGCCAGAGGGATAAGACCATATTTGACGGCCAGGGCCGATAAACGTTTCCACATAATTTACTCCCAATCTTTGCCTGCCCGACGATGTCATACCATCTCGTGTTTTTTGATATTTATTTGATAAGACATTGCTTTTCTTGCTGGTGAAATATAGGGAAATTACGTTTGTATGTCAATTATATTTTTCACTAAAAATACTAATTTCATTGTCAAATAAGCAGATGCGATATATTATAAAGAGACAGGCATTAAGAAGGAGTCTTTATGGTTGTTACAGCAAAGAATGATATATATAAGGAAAACGCAGAAAGAATAGGGAAATTATCTTTTGCCGTCGGTGTTTACCGTCCACCCAGTGAGGGAGGAAGTGCATCGCTGCTTTTGAGGGTAACAGAGAATTGTCCCTGGAACAAATGTACTTTTTGTGAAATGTACAAAGGGCAGCCTTTTGTGTATCGCAGCGTGGAAGACATCAAGAGCGATATAGACACGGTGAAAAAAATCAGTGATGAAATCACAGCCGTCTCGGAAAAAATGGGGCAAGGTGGCAAGATTTCCCGTGATGCCGGCATGGCGATACTGCGGGCCGATCCTTCCTTAAACAATAATCAATATTTTATTACAGTATTCAACTGGCTTTATTCGGGCGGGAAAACGGCCTTTCTTCAGGACGCCGACAGCATGATCATGCGGCCCCAGGAGTTCATCAATGTTCTGAAATATTTGCGGATGAAACTGAGCACTCTTACTCGAGTTACATCATATACCCGTTCCAAGACACTGGCGCAGAGAAAACCGGAAGATCTGCAGGCCATTCGGGAAGCAGGTCTTGATCGTCTCCATGTCGGCCTGGAAACCGGCGATGATGAACTGCTTATCATTGTCCACAAAGGTGTGACCAGCGCCCAGCAGATTGAAGGTGGTAAAAAGGCCATAGCTGCCGGATTTCAGCTTTCGGAATACTGGATGCCTGATCTGGGCGGCAGGGAGCGCTGGCGGCAGCATGCGGAAAATACGGCCCGGGTCCTCACGGCGATTAATCCTCATTATATTCGGTCCCGGCCTTTTGTTCCTCGCTGCGGAACTCCAATATTTGACGAATATGAACAAGGCCGATTGCATATTTCTTCGCCTCATGAACGGTTGGAAGAATTGCGCGTGATGATCGAAGGGCTGAATGTTACTTCCCGGGTCTGCTTTGATCATCAGATGAATTCCTGGGCAGACAGGCGAGGCGGACTGCTCTTCCGGCAGGATTATGAAGGTTATAAATTCCCGGAGGAAAAACCGCATGTTCTGGAATTGATTGGCGAAGGTTTGTCCATAGACGAATCAAGGCATGTCCATGTTAAAGACCTAATGTCGCTCAGTTCGCTGTGAACTATAAGGAAGAATTTATCTGACAATAACCGATACAGCATCTTGTGCGAAAATAAATAATTGACAGATAAAAGGAACTTTCCTATATTCACGCCTGTCAGAAAGCAATATCTTATCAAATCAAAAAAACCAGTTCCAGGAAATAGATGTTTCTCTTCCGGAGGTAGCATGGGCAAAGCAGTTGTTCTTAGACAACACTCTCCTGCTTCATGTGCGCAATCGACCAAAGTTGTTATCTATCCGGCTGTTGCGGACAGTGTTGATCTGCCTGATTTCTCATTTCGCAAGAACGAGGATGAGGATGTTTTTGTCCTCACGACCTCGCCCTCGCAGCAGTCACTTCTCAATAGAAATGAGAATATATCCGATAGAGTGATTGCGATTGGCGATATGCGTTTAAAAATGCTGCTTGCTCATATATGGCCGGGGAATCGGAATTTAAATATTACTTTCAACATAATTGGCCGACGCACAGAGATTTTGAAGATTGTGCAGGACGGGACAAATGTTGTTGTTGAGGCCCATTGGAATTTATTTATCCCGTATTTTGATCAGATCAAAATACTTCCTATAGTTCATCCCGAGGTTCTTGATATCTTTGCCAGTGCTGTTTTTCACTACGTGGCCTTGGCGATGAAACATCCCCAAGCGGCGCAGAGCGAATTAAGGAACCTTGTTATCGATGAGTATAGGGCTCAGCATGAACTTTTATTGGCCTCAATGGACATCTTCAATAAACCCAATATTTATCACATCCGCCCGACAAGAATTTGGCAAAACAGGATTGCCGCAGCCAATGACAGGTATCGTTTGCAGATTGATGTTTCTGCTGCTGCGGCAACTCAGGTTGTCAGCCCTGAATTATTAGAAGAAGTTGCAAGCTTTATTCACAACATTGTGAAAAATTATGCTTTCCGTTACGTGGATTATCTTTGGACCCAACAATACAGAATTACATTTGGCAGTAAATCCAGTGAAGGGATGGTGGCGTCTGAGGGTAAAGACATTGTAATCAATATTCATCCTTTAATCTTTCAGAAAGATTGGAAGCCTGCGGTTTATTTAAGCCTGGGATATGTGATTATGCTCGCCATTCTCCGGTCATCAGGAAAAGAACATACAAAAGAAAACATCTATTTGGCGGCGATGAAGACCTGGAATCGTTATTTGAGCTTTGATGAATCTGTCGAGCAGCAAAGTGTGCGTGATCTTTACGGGTTGTTTCAGTTAACTGCAGAAGAACAATGCTGTAGTTTGCTGGAATGCCAGATGGGACAAAAAAGTCCGGAACTCGTTGATGATTTTATCATGCTGATGAGCTATTCATCCAAAGAGACATTTTTGGAAAGGCTCAACGTTTTGAACGAGTCCCGGTACGAGAAAAGAACAGGTGTCTATTTTGAACAATTATGGGGCACAGTCCGGAATCTGAACACCTCTTTGATGAGAAATAACATTAATTACAGCAAAATGATCGAAGTTTTACGCAATGACAACATCGATCATCTGCAGTTGACAGAGTTCTTACGTACAGGCTGCCTGGGGGGCAGGAGTGTTGTTGATGTCAGTGAGTGGCTTTTGCTCAGGACCCTTTTATATGACCTGATTAATGCTCCCAAGGTATTTAGAAACGATTACAAAATGCTTTTAAAGGTGCTGACAAAAGTAAACAAGAGTCTGATTGTTTATGTCTGGACATTGGGCATTGATAATGATGCACGTTATGAAATGGTCAGTGCATATATAGCAAAACTGATGAACGACATTTTTGTCTTCAACCGGGTGAAAATATATGAAATCGTTGCAGACCCTGTAGAATGCCTGGAAGCTGAGGCTGTGACGGGATATCTTTTGAACTGGGCGGGTCTTAAACCTGAAGAACGGCGGTTGATTATTGAAGGGATCCTATCCGTTTTGCCGCGCAATCTGGTTGAACATTTAAGCGTTCAGACCGCCGGCGATGTTGACCAGTTGATCCGTGTGTTGACTATACGGAGCAGCGGACTCTTTGGTTTTTATCTGCATCAGGCTTACCGTTGGGGAAGTACACAGGATCAATGTACCGAAAGAATTCGCGCCAACTTCCCACAGCTGCTTAAACTGGCTCAAGGAGCCATCCTTCCGGCGAAGAGGGTCATGGGAGGGGCGATGCTTCTTTTGCTTTTGGCTCAGATCATTTCTGATGAGCGCGACGGTTTTGCTCGAAATATTGTTATTACTGAAGAAGAAAGGCATATAGTCAGTGATCTTATTAAACAATGCATTGATTGGGGCCAGATGCATTTTGTCATAATGATAGCGGGTATTGCTGCCGGTTACATGGGGAATATTGACGGATGGATCCTGCAACAATTTGACTCGTTACTGGGGCGTTATGATGCCGGCGACCGTGTGGTGTTGCGCAGTGTTGTGCAGTATGATGTTGAAAATTTGATTGAGCGTGCTCTGATTTCCGCCAGGGATGGAGAAGAGAGCGCATTATTGAACAAAATCCAACTTCTCCGTTTTGGAGTTGATCCTGTTGTCAGTGATCAGGCCAACAAGTTTCTCCGGACGATTGCTTCCCGTTGCAGTATTCATTCACCGGAAGCCGTTCTGAAGCGGAAAAATATCCGTGAACTTGTTTTGACGTTATCCCGTCACATGAAAGCTCAGATGATTTGTATCTGAAAAGGTTTGAGGATGATCTTTGCTTAAACAGTCCGCCCAAAACAGCGAAAAGACATCAAAGATAACAACCGTCCCATATCTTACAGAGAGATAATCAGGAGGTTACCGGTATGAGAACGTTTAAGAGTATTATTTCTTCCCTCTCCTTCATTTCAATAATTATTATTTCCTGTTCGACTGCTTTTGCTCAATTCGAAACAATCCGGGGAATAGAATTAAAAGACGGCAGTGTTATCTCCGGTAAAATCCTTAAAATGAATACTTCCGAGATAATCATACAGGCGAAAGACGGGAAAATATCCACTTATAAATTTGACAATGTGCAATCTTTTATAAAAGAAGGACAGGATGTATCAGTGACGGCTCCGGTAAAGTATCATACCTGGGAAATCGGGCCGGAATTATCTTTTATTGAATATAAGGAACCGGATGTAATGAGAGAAAAAGGCATGATGTACGGCATGGGAGCGGCTTATACCTATCATAACAACGTCATGCTGAAAGCTGATGCTAAACTCAGTTATGGACAAGTCGATTATCAAAATTCCGGTACCCTTGATAATATCGATGATTACATGCTGGAAATCAGAGCCGTCGGCGGTTACGATTTTAAATTGACGCCATCACTGATGCTCACTCCCTTCATCGGTTTTGGCTACCGGCATTTAAGAGATGAATTGAATGGAAGAGTCACCTCTACCGGTGCCAGAGGTTATTTGAGAGAAGCCAATTATTTTTATAGTCCTGTGGGTGTAACGCTTCTCAAGGATTTTAACAAAAGCTGGATCATCGGCTTAACCGTTGAATACGATTTGTTCTGGAAGGGCAGACAGAAGAGCCATTTAAGCAATGCAAGTGCCGCATATGGCGATCTGGAGAACAATCAAAATAGCGGATATGGCCTGAGAGGGTCATTGATGATCAAAAAAATTGTCGGTAGAATGAGTTATTCATTGGAACCATTCATTAAATATTGGAATATCGATAAATCAGATATTCAGGATGTAATATACAATGGAGTGATCTGGGGTTATGGATGGGAACCGCAAAATAATTCAACCGAGGTAGGGCTGAGATTCAACGTAGGATTTTAAGCGAGCCTAGATTCACTCCCGTGAGGGAAGAATTGTTACTTATAGCACCTACCTATACGTAACATAATCATAATTCCCTATTGATATTGTTATGTTACATTGTCCTTTCAATAGCCATAATTTCTAAATCCGTCAAGTTTATTTTTTTTGCCAGTCTTGCACAAGGAGTTATCCATAGCTGCAACCCGCGGCTTTTCAGTGGAGCAAGGCGGGGGGCGGCTGTGGGTAACTCCGCTCAATCCGATTCGCTGTTTCGGTTGCAAGCCGTTCTTTGCATGATTACCTCCATAGCTTTATAGTAATCCCTCTGCACCTTAAGGTTTGATACACGGCAGTAACGTTGTGTAGTTCTGATGGAGTTGTGCCCCAGCAGATCCTGAATAGTAGAGAGATCCGTATCCGCATTCAACATCTGCGTGGCCATTGTGTGGCGAAGATGGTGACAGGATATTTTCAAGTTGGTTTTGCGTGCATAATATTCCATCCGTTTCTGAATGCCGCGGATGGAAATGGATTGCCCGGTGAGTGGCCCTTTTTCTACTAGAAAGACTTTTCTCACTTTGTTTGCCGTTCTCACTTTAAGATAGTCCAGAAGAGCATAAAGGGCATCGTTGCTGATATAGACAATTCTATCCTTGGCACCCTTGCCATCCTGGATGAACAACATTCTGCGTTTGAGATCAATGTCACCCAGAGCAAGATGAGCCACTTCTTCCACCCGTAATCCGCAGCGAAGCATAAGCATGAACATAGCCCGATCACGATATCCTTTCAGATGATCAAAGAGGATTTCTATCTGTTCATCTTTCAGATGTTTGGGAAGGCCCCTCGGCAGTTTCATGATGTTTGGTTTCTTCACAGGGTTGACGATCTGCATTCCTTCCTCGTCTGTGAGGTAGTGGTAAAACTGGCAGACACCGTTGAGATAGCAGTTGATCGTCTTTGGCTTTAATCGCTGGCTGATCAGATAATCGATATAGGAACTCATCTTCCGGTACGTGACCGTTTCAATCGGAACGTCAAGCCATAGGACAAAATGCTTTAGACCGTGTAAATAGTTCTTAACGGTATTCGGTGAGGTGTTCTTTCTCTTCAAGAAACGCCTGTACCTGATGATCGAGTCGGTAATGGCCATCTATCTCCCCCCTTTCTATAATAGTCATCGCTCTAAAATACTCTTCTTCCCTGGTCTTATCCGTGAGCCTTGCATAGCGCCGTGTTACGTCCAGTGATGTATGTCCCATCAGGGGTTGAAGGCACTCGATCCGCATGCCGGCATTGAGAAGCTCACTGGCGAAAGTATGTCGCAGTGCATGAAGAGAATATCCCTTATGTATGAGACCGGCTTTTGCTAGATGCTTTTCAAAAATAAGACGGGCCGTACTATAAGCCATGTTTTTTCTGCCCTGTGCGTGAAAGAGAAACTCGTTATGGACATCCCGAATCTTAAGCCATGTCTTCAAGGCAAGCATCGCATCATCACTGAGATAAACAACTCTCCCTATGCGGTTCTTCTCTCCCTCGTAAATATCAATCCTGCGATCATTAAGGTGAAGATCCTTCATCTTTGTGCCAAGCAACTCGCCGATTCTCATCCCCGTTCGTAGAAGCACCATGATCATCGCCAGGTCTTTCGGGTTGTCGATAACCAAGAGAAGTTGCTTAACATCATCAGGGTCCATGGCTCTTGGCAATGCCTCTGGCTTCTTTAGGCGAATCCGTCTCGCCAGTACAGCAGCGCTGATAACTTCTGCATCTATTGCATAACCCAAAAAGGCATTGACGCAATGCGGCTTTGTCCGCACTGTCGAAAGCATCATGCCCCGATCCTGCTCATGTTCAATAAACGCTTCAAGGTCGTGCTTGGTGATCTCTTCCAGTCTGGTCTTGCCGGAATCCTTAACGCCATTCAGGAAATCGCAAATAGCAGTCAGGGAACTGGCGTATGTCCGCGGTCGAAAATTCCGCCGATACATGCCCCGAATATATTCCGCAACATGCTCTTTGCCCGGCAATTCCCAACCTGCAAGGCGATCCAACGCCCAGCGAAGGGCTTTTGCCTCCTGTGTATATTCGGGATAAAACACCTTCCCTGTTTTTCCTCTGTAGATTTCGGGTAAAATAATGGATGGGAGAAACACTGACTCTGGATAATCTTGCTCAACTTCCGTCAAGGTTTCTTTCTCTGATATGATACTGCAATTTTCTGTGGTTATTTGGTTCATCATTATCTCCTTTCCTCTAATTCAATAGGAAATACAGATAGATGATGAACTCTTTAAACCAAAGTTACAATCACCTTTTTGTTACGTATAGCACCTACAACTACACACCCTTGAGTTTGGAATTGGAGTGAGGCTTGCCAGTTAAAATGCACAATAAAATAATAAAGGCAGGATCGTTGCTGACCCTGCCTTTATGAAATAAACCGCTCTATGCGTATGATTACTTCTTTAACTTTCTACGAACTCTTGCCAATCCAATTAGGCCAAGACCAAAAAGCAGCATGGTGGCTGGTTCGGGGACGGTGTTGACATAAACGATACCTCTGATGGAATATGGAACTAAGCCGTCCTGTCCACGGGCTGCTGTGAACTGATAGGTACCGTTAAAGTACAAACTGTCGCTAAGGTTCCAAGACGTAAGATCTGTCATTCCACCTGCGTCAGAGTCCCACCCATAGTACCAGTGAATATTGCCATCCGAAAACAGTTCTGCTTGCGCGGTTCCACTGTAAGTTGGTGGTAGAGCAGAACTAATATTCCAAAGTGCGCTTTGCCCATAGAAGGTGGTGCTGAGCATTGTATTTTCAATTTTCCACGCGGCATTACTGCCTTTCAGTAAGGACAAAGGCGGAAGAGTTCCAGCAGTACCATTATAGTCATAATAATCCAAATTACGGTAGCTACTGCCAGACATGGTGTATGTTGCCCCTCCATCACCAACAAAGATAGTTTTAAAAGAATTTACCCCGTCGTATTTTGTATCATCAAATGTAAAGGCTCCAGTAAAATAATTTACGCATGATGGCCCATTACATGCCGCACGGCCATTGCCCACCATTGTTCCTAAGGGTACATAACCGGCGCTGGCTAACGTAGCGGTGAAAACTAACATCGCTGTAATCATGGTTACTAAAAATACTTTCTTCATCTTTTTCCCTCCTCTTTCCGTTTATCGTAATGTCAAAATTTCTTTAATATTTTCATTGAAACATCTATATTATTAAGCTGTTATCAGAAGAAAGTTTCCCTCCCCCATGTGAGAGTTATCCATAGCCATGCCTGCGGCCCATCTAGAGCCAGGCAGGTACGG
>JANYAY010000045.1 GCA_025361065.1 Deltaproteobacteria bacterium | reverse complement strand
TGTGGAAGCTATAAAAAAAGCTATCGACGATGCTGAACATATGTCGGGATGCCGCATTAATTCGGCTTATGTTGGTGTATCCGGCAGCCATATCAAAGGACAGAACTCACTGGGTATCGTTGCCATTAAAGGCCGGGAAGTCGGTGAAGATGATGTACAAAGAGCCATCGAGGCTTCCAAAGCTATTGCTATTCCCGTGGACAGGGAAATTCTGCATACACTGCCGCAGAATTACGTCGTTGACGGACAGGATGGGGTCAGGGATCCGGTTGGAATGTCCGGCGTCCGTCTGGAGGCGAAGGTTCACATTGTTACGGGGGCTGCGGCGGCGATTCAGAACATTGTAAAATCGGTCAACAGGGTAGGCCTGGATATTGAAGATGTAGTCTTAGAGCAATTGGCAGCCAGTGAGGCAGTACTTAGTTCCGATGAAAAAGATTTGGGTGTAGTTCTCATTGATATTGGCGGTTCCAATACCGGTATTGCCATCTTTTCCGAAGGAAGCATCAAACATACTGCCATACTGCCTGTTGGTGGCAACTACTTGACTTCGGATATTGCTACCGGGTTGCGCACGCCGTTTAATGAAGCGGAAAAAATTAAAATTAAATATGGTTGTGCTTTAACATCACTGATTCCTAAAGAAGAAACAATTGAGGTGCCCAGTGTCGGCGGCCGTGAAGCACGTGAAGTATCGCGCCAGATATTAGGCAGAATTATCGAGCCCAGGATGGAAGAAATATTGAATATGGCGTCCAAGGAAGTTGTTCGTTCCGGGTTTGAAGATTTGCTGGCGGCAGGAGTTGTTCTGACCGGCGGTACATCGCTTTTGACCGGTATCAATGAACTGGCCGAGCAGATATTTGATATGCCGGTGCGTAGGGGAACGCCGTCCGGCATGGGAGGACTTTCCGATGTTGTTAATTCTCCGGCGTACGCTACCGGAGTAGGATTAATAATTTACGGCAGCAGGCAATTATCCAGTGACTCTGTTTACAGAAAAACAGGAAATATATTCAGCAATATGATCAAAACAATAAAAAAATGGTTTTTAGAATTTTTTTGAAAGGAAGGGATGCCTATGTTCGAATTGACAGAAGTTTGTAACGAAAATTCGGCAAAAATTAAAGTGATTGGAGTAGGGGGGGGCGGAGGCAATGCCGTTAACACAATGATCTCATGCTCCCTGCGCGGTGTGGATTTCATGATCGCCAATACTGATGTGCAGGCGTTGGGCGCATCAAACTCGCCGGTCAAAATTCAGATTGGTGCGGAAATAACAAAAGGTCTGGGTGCCGGTTCTGATCCGGAAGTCGGCAAAAAATCAGCTTTGGAATCCCGCGACCAGCTTAGGCAGTATCTGGAAGGATCGGACATGATTTTCATAACTGCCGGGTTAGGCGGCGGTACGGGAACAGGTGCAGCGCCGATTATTGCAGAGATTGCCCGTGAATGCAACGCATTGACGGTAGCCGTCGTTACGAAGCCTTTTCAGTTTGAAGGTAAAAAGCGCAATATGCAGGCGGAAGAAGGAATAGCCCTCCTGCGCGACACTGTGGATACGCTGATTGTTGTTCCCAATCAACGTCTGCTTTCCCTGGGCGGCCGCAACCTGTCTTTATTGGAGGCATTTAAGAAAGCCGATGATATCCTTTATCAGGCGGTCAAAGGTATCTCCGATTTAATTATTGTTCCGGGACTTATTAACCTGGATTTTGCAGATGTGAAAAATGTTATGAGCAATATGGGTATGGCGCTGATGGGCACGGGTATTGCGTCCGGTGAAAATCGTGCAGTGGAAGCGGCGCAAAGGGCGATATCTTCTCCGCTTCTGGAAGACAATACCATTCAGGGTGCGCACGGTATACTGCTCAGCATTACGGGCGGGCCGGATATGAGTCTTTATGAAGTTAATGAGGCTTCGTCATTGATTCAGGCGGAAGCACATGAAGACGCCAATATTATTTTCGGAACGGTTATTGATGAAAATATGGGAGATGAAATTCGCATCACTGTTATTGCCACCGGGTTTGATGACGTTATGAAGAGAAAACAGGCTCCCGATAATTTAACTCATCTGGGCGGCTTCCGGCGGGAAGATTTATCGACGCCGGCTTTTATGCGCCGGGAAAGAACCCGCGATAACACCAATGTTGTCACCATGGGCATTAACGATGAAACCGACAACGTTGATATTGAGATTCCGACATTTTTACGCAGACAGGCCGATTAAGCAGTTGTTATATTCGTTATGATAAATAAATGAATTGGAAACTGAAAAAAAAATATACAACCCTTTTAGAACAGGAAAAGGGCTACGTAAAAAAAAATTGGGGCACAGATAATACGGTCTGTCTCGCCTATCCTCATTACTACCGGACGGGCATGTCGAATTTGGGCTTCCAGACAGTTTATAAAATATTTAATGAACAACCTTCCTTCCTTTGTGAAAGAGTGTTTCTGCCCGCAGCCGGTGACGAAGCCGAATTCGCCACCAGGCCGCGGGCGGATTTTTTTAGTATCGAAAATCAAAAACCGATCGCCGAATTTGACATCCTGGCTTTTTCTTTATCTTTCGAAAACGACTATCCCAATATTTTAACAATGCTGGAGCTGGCAGGCATTCCACTTACCGCTGACATGCGTTCCGAAGATTATCCGCTGGTCGTAGGCGGTGGGATTGCCGCAACTTTGAACCCGGAACCAATCGCCGGTTTTTTTGACTTATTTATTCTGGGTGAGGCTGAAGAATCCTTGCCCGTATTTGCCCGAATTTTTGAAGAAGCGCGCCTTTGCGGTCTTTGCCGTAAAGATATGCTGATTGAAATGCAAAAAAAGTTGCCGCAGGCTTATGTCCCTGGTCTTTATGATGTTAAATATTGCACAGACAGCAGGATAAAAGCGGTCGAGGCAATTGTGCCCGGAATGCCGGCAAGAATAAAAATTTCCCCGATAAAAGACATAAACTCTTTTTGCACCGAGGAAGTTATCAGTGCGCCCCAAACGGAAATGGAGGACATGTGTCTTATCGAAGTAAACAGAGGTTGCGCCCGCAGTTGCCGGTTTTGCGCCGCCAGTTTCATCTACCGGCCGGTGCGTTTCCGCAGCTTTGAGAAGATTGCTGCGGCCATAGATCGCGGGCTTCTCAAAAAGAAGAAAATCGGACTGGTAGGCACTGCCGTGTCTGATCATCCGGAGCTTTCCCGAATCTGTGAGTATGTTTTGGCGCAGCAGGGCCAGGCGGGAATCGGTTCTCTGAGAGCTGATAAAATTAATGAAGCAATTGTCCGGCTGCTCAAAGCCAATGGCATTGAAACAGTGGCACTGGCGCCGGAGGCAGGCAGTCAGAGGCTGCGTGATTTGCTGCGCAAAGGGGTTACCGAAGAAGACATTCTGCGAGCCGCCGAACTTTTAATAGAAAATGAAATAGTAAATTTGCGGTTATACTTCATGATCGGTCTGCCCACGGAAACAGAAAAAGATATTGATGCGATCATCGGCCTTACCAAAAATATTCAGCATTCGGCCATGCTGCGGACAGCGGGTAAAAGAATATTCCGCAGTATTACTTTGAGCATTAATCAGTTTATTCCCAAACCTTCAACGCCCCTCCAATGGTGTGCGCTGGGCGATGTAAATTCCGCAGGCAAGAAAATTAAGAAGATAGTCAGCGCCTTTGGCCCAGACAAACAGATCAAGGTTATTCACGATGTGCCGAAATGGAATTATGTTCAGGCGCTGCTTTCACTGGGTGACCGCAAAGTAGGCGAGATACTGCTGGCTGCTCATCGTCTCTCGGGTAACTGGGCGCAGGCACTCAAGGAAGTTAATGTGAATGCGGATTTCTATGTTTACCGCCGGAAACAATTTGACGAAATTCTGCCCTGGGATATTGTTGACCTGGGTACAACTAAAAAAGCGCTCATCAATGAGTGCAAAAAAGCACTCCTATAGTTTTAACCCCTTTTTGAGCTTTTCGATTAAAACCTCTTCTTCTTTAGTGTACTTACCGTCAATAACACAAAGCCTGCGGGCAATTCCCAGGGCGTCCATCCGATCGTCTTTGTTTTTAAGAAGAACAGATAGAGCATTTATTGCCCGGTCTTCATCCGCTTGAAGTATCGCGGCTTGTTTCTTGACAATCTTTTTGAACAGGGATGGGCGAATTTTCCCCAGTACTTTGTGTGTCTGGGCTATTTCTTCAGCAAACTCAAAATGGCGGTGCTTCATACCGTGGCCGGTCTTGGCCACCGCCATAAAGACGCGAATCAGCCCTTCAGCAACGCCACCCTCTTCCAGAGCAAGCATTCTGCGGTCATAATCTGCGCGCTCATATTCCGGTGTCTCTGGTGGTTTTACTTCTTTTTCGGGTGGGAACAAATTCCGCAGCATGTCGCTGCTGTAAATCAACCGGAAAAAATGTTCCTGACGAAGATCGCGATAATCGCGATAAATATTGAGTACATTTTCCACATATTCGGCAAAAGCCTTTTCCATGATGACCAGGGGATTGTCGGGAGAGGCCGGCTTTCTTTTTTGGCGAGTGACAGAGGCGATGTTTTTTAGCGGTCGCATCAGAGGATTAATGTCTGCGAATATATAGCGATTTCGTCTTAAAGGATGGAGGTTGCGCATAATTTCCGCAGAAAGTTCCGTTGTCCATAATTTAACCCAGGGGCGCACCATAAGCTTATACATAGTGTCATTTGCTTCCGAAACCTTCGCCACAACGCTAAAATCTTCCTCATCTTGATCTTGAGTTGCGTCACTATAGGACGCAATATCGGCAAATGTTCGTTCTTCATACTTGGTGGTAAAATCACCGCTTTTAACATCTCCCTCAATGATCATTTCATAGAGTCCGGGTGCCAGATAGTCGATCAATTCAAAATTACTAATGATCTGCTTATGTTCCTTCTTTGCCACAGAAGCGGCGACAAAAATTCCCAAGTGACCTATATCCTTATGAATAATGTAAATTATAACCTGTCCGTGTCTCTTCAGGTCTTCAACAGAACTATAAACGCGGGGAATCCAGTTGAGCGCCTGCTGGGCCGGTGTAATATTGTCGCCCTGCGAGGCAAAAACCAGAATTGGGTGTTCGATATTTTTGAGGCTGATTTTTTCGCCTTCCCTCAGTTCGAGCCGGCCTTTTTCCAGTTTGTTGCCGACAAAGAGATTGTTCACAATGAAATGAATTTCATCGCCGGTCATCAGGGCAAATCCGCCCCACCACTTCTCAAAAGCCAGATAACGCTCTTCTTCGGTGTCCAGCTGCGAATAGACGTTATACTGCTTGGTCCAGAGCGTATTGGCCGGGTTGAGGGATTCAAAGTTTTCCACCAGATTGGCGCCGTCAAAAACGTCGTTGCCCAGATCGCTTAAAAAAGAATTGAGCCACACACCGCCGAGAAGTCCTCCCTTGTAACGCATGGGATTTTCTCCCGCCACGCCGCTCCAGTAGGATAAAGGGGCGCCGTTTAAGACCAGCGGACCGGTAATATCAGGCCGGTCGGCACAAAGCAGTGCTGCCGCCCATCCGGCCTGGCAGTTGCCCATAATCGCGGGGGCATCGGCATAGGGATGCAGCTCGGCTATTTTCTCCATGAATTTTATCATGGCCTCTTCCACATCAGCCAGGTTTTGGCCGGGAATCGGGTCCATATAGAAGAGAATAAAATAAACCGGGTGGCCATTTTCCAGCGCCATGCCGATTTCCGAATCTCTTTTGGATCCGCCGATACCGGGTCCATGCCCGGCGCGCGGATCAATAATCACAATCGGACGCTTGGGCGCCTGGGGCAAATCTTTGTGGGGATGGCGGCGATCTTTATGATCCTCTCCGTCTTCTTTCCCGCGCCGCCGATCAGAGATCCTGACTAGCGCATAATTACAGGGACGCGGAAAATTTTTGGCATTGAGAATCAGTTCGTAATTGAAGATGAGAACCGGCGGCTGGCCGCTGCGGATATGCTTTAAGTAGTTGTTGCCTCTTTTGCGTAGAATATCCGTGAAAATAATCGACCTTTGCACCGAATCAGTCATATATTCCTGGACATGAGACTGCCAATCCGACAACGACTTCGACTGCTGGGTACAGGATAATTTATCCATGTTTTCTCCTTAATCTTATCAATCAAACAAAAATTTGAAATTTGCCGTTGCCACGTTAAAGTATCAGCAACGTTTTGGGGAGGCCGATTGCGAGCTGCCTGTTTTGATAGTCTTTTCAGCACTCTGACATCTGATTATGCATTTATAATCGGTATTTACAAGCAAATACTTTAATCATGGTTTTGCCCCGGGAAAGCGCAATGGTATTAGATGCTTTGTGTTAGTGGCGCTGTTCCGGCAGCGAAACGATATTTCGGCAATTTCGGCAAAATGCGATATTGTTTTCCGGAATTGCGGCCACTTAAATGCTGGGACTTTTCCGGCTGCCTTCATATAACTCATATTCCAGCAGACGGCATTCGATATCGCCGTTGTAAAGAATTATTCTCTGTTTGGTCCTTAACCCGATCTTCTTGATCATTTCCAGATTGCCGGTGAAGATATAGCCGCGATAGCCGCCGCCGGTCTTTTTAAAAAAATCACCAATGCCTTGATAAAGATTGTCTAAGTCCGTCTGTGTGCCGGAAATAATGCGTTTGCCGCTATCGGATCTTTCGGCGGCCCTACGGAGAATGACTTTGTGTTGCGCGGGGAATTCATCCCTGCTGCGATTTTGATTTTTATGCACGGTAGTGCCCATGCGTTCGCCATAGGGCGGATTTAAAATTATCACGCCGCCGCCTTCCGGAAGAGGTGTTCTTTCGTAAGGGCAGTTATCAAATTCGATCAGGTGATCGACGCCTGCGGTCTGGGCGTTTTGCCGGGCGGCAAGGACCGCCTCTTTGTCCCTGTCGGTCGCGATGATTTTTACGGGCGACTTTTTCCGCGCGGCATCCCGGGCCTTTTTGCGCATTTCCTGCCAGAGACCTTCCGGAAATCCCTGAATATACATAAAGCCGTAATTATTGCGCAGCAACCCGGGCGCACGGGCATGAGCGATCATTGCCGCCTCGATGGCCAGCGTTCCGCTGCCGCACATCGGGTTGATAAATGCCCCTTCGCCATTCCAACCGGAAGCAAGAATAACTGCCGCCGCCAGAGTTTCCTGCATAGGTGCCGTGAGGGGAATTTTGCGATAGCCGCGCAACGCCAGCCTCTCCCCTGAAGTGTCCAGATAAACTGCGGCCTGATCGTTTTTCCAATAAATATGAACAACTGCTTTATCTTTATCCGGGCCGGAATCGGGACGCAAACCACGTTTGTCGCGAATCCGGTCCACGATGGCATCTTTTGCTTTGACGTTGACGAAGCGGGAATCGGTAATAAGCGGATTATCGACAATCGAGGTTACGCAAAGATAAGCGGTTTTCCCGGAAGCAGAAATTAATGTTTCCCAGGGAAAGTCATACAGATGTCCGTAAAGAACTCCCGGAGTGCCGGCAGTCAGTATTGCCAGTTGGTACAGAACTCGCTGGGCAGTGCGCAGATGAAGATTCAAAAACAGTGTATCCTCAAGGCTTCCTTCTGTCTGGATGGCCGTATCGAGTTGCGACAGCACCGGAAAACCTAAGGCGGTTATTTCTGCCTGCAAATAAGGCGCGACTCCCTTCGGGCAGGTCACAAGAATTGTATTTTTCTTTTTCCATATAGTCATGATGACCTTTTAGCACAGCTTCATCCAAATTCGCAATCATTTGTCGGTTTATTAACGTTGAACTCTGCTGGACATGCAAGACTTCTTCCTATACTTCCTTCCGCAAAAGAGTAATTATTGCCAAAATTTTGAGCGTTGAGCAAGGTGCTATGATGAATTTGATGCTATGCGCGGCTGATTCAATATGGTCTGCGATTCCGGCCGCCATTAATAAGAACAAAGCGTACCCGGGAGGTTATCTTGCAAACAGCTGATCTTGAAAAATACTGTAAAAAGCGCTGCAGGGCGGCGCCATCTATGCAAAAATCATCCTCACAATAACGGTTTTGTCGTTAAGACTTTGAAGAAAAAATCGGAAACACTAAATCTTTACGGCCTCATGCTGGTTGATTGAGGACTCGGCTATTTTGTTGGGACCCTTTGAACAACTGTTTTACTTCATCCGGCTGAAAAGAATGCTGCCCAGCAGGAACATAATTACGGCAAAGAAGCTGATGACGGCAAGGTCAATGTAAAAGGGAAAGACATTGACATTGAGCAATGCGCCTCTGACGCCGTCCACGGCGTAGGTCAGCGGGTTGAGCTTTACCAGACCCGTGAGCCAGACGGGAAGCTTGTCGTCAATCGGAAAGAGCGCGCCGGAAAGGAAGAAGAGCGGAAAGACAAGAAATGAAGAGATAACCTGAAAACCCTCCAGACTTTCCAGGAGCGAGCCGAGAGCAAGGCCCATCGAGACAAGGGCAATCGACGTTATAAACAAAAGAAGAAACGCCAGCGGGATACCCCGGATATTAATGGAGGGAAACAAAAATGAGAATAAAAAAAGAATTATAATCTGCAGCATAACATCCGTGCAGCCGCCCAGAACTTTGCCGAAGAAGATACTGATACGCGATACCGGAGCCACCAGCACGGCCTTGAGTACGTCCAGCTTACGGTCCCAGACTATATAAAGGCCGAAGAACACTGATCCGAATAGTACCGACATCGTTAGTACGCCCGGATAAATGTAGTCTTGATAGTTGACAGAGCTTATACTGACGCTGGCTCCAACACCGGTGCCAAACAGGAAAAGCCACATGAGCGGCTGAACAATGCTGGAGACGATTCTGCTTTTCTCCCGCTGGAAGACTTTTAACTCCCGCCACCAGACGGCATAGATGCCCATTAATTCTTTTTGCAGGCGCTTCTTGCTCATCTTTTCAATTCCCCCTCTGGGCGGTATCGGGCCACGGAGTCAATCCAGCTGCCGGAATCCTCCGCAGAATCTTCCCGAATATCGCGGCCGGTAAGCCGGATGAATACGTCGCTGAGGGTGGGCACTCTTATTTCCACGCATTCCACGTCAGAAATTATCGAGAGCAGTTCGGCCAGGTGGAGATGCGCATCCTTCATAGTTATTTCTATTGTGTTCTCGTCAAGTTTCACTTCCGTTACATAAGGCAGTGCCTTTATCTTTTGCACAGGCGGTTCTTTTGCTCTAATGATTACAAGATCACCGCCCATTGATTCCTTGAGATTATCCGGAGCATTAAGAGCAATTATCTGACCGTGATCGATGATGCCTACACGGTCACAAACCCGCTCTGCCTCCTCCATATAATGAGTGGTGAGCACAACGGTAGTCTGCTCCTTTTGGGCCATTTTTTTAATGTAATCCCAGATGCGTTCCCGGGTCTGCGGGTCCAGACCGAGTGTCGGTTCATCCAGAAAGAGCGCCGCCGGCCGGTGCAAAAGGCCGCGGGCCAGTTCCAGCCTGCGGCGCATTCCGCCGGAGTAAGTGCGGGTTAGATCATTGCGGCGATCAGTGAGGTCAACGAGTTGGAGCATTTCCCTTATTCGGTTTTCCCGGTGAGCGGCAGGAACGCCGTAGAGGCGGGCATGAAGTTCGAGGTTTTCGTGACCGGTGAGAACAGTATCCAGCGTGGGGTCCTGGAAAACAATACCGACGTGGCGCCTTACATCGGCCGGATTCTTTATAATGTCATAACCGGCAATGGAAGCACTGCCGGAAGTCGGACGGATTATCGTGCAGAGCATTCCGATAGTAGTAGTCTTACCGGCGCCGTTGGGTCCGAGCAGCCCGAATATCTCGCCTTTTTCGATATGCAAATCAAGGCTGCGGACAGCCTGTATCCGTCCATAGGTCTTAGTCAGGGCTTTAGTTTCGATAAGGGACATATCCGAACCTTTATGTTTGATTTAATGGAATTTCATTTGCGGTCAAAAATTTCATTTTGCCGCAGATACAGGGAAGAGCGTTTCCTTCCATATAGATATCAAAACGCAAGCTGTCATTGTCCTGCTCACTTTTTAAAATTATGTTGCTTTCATAGTAGATAGGAGCCTTCAGGGCAATATCCAGCATGACGGCTCTATCATCATCAACCTGGCGCAGGTACTTCATACTACTTCCTAAAATCAGCAGGGGCTGGGCGAAATCACGCTGGAAGCCAAACAAGCGGGCATATCTCTTCCAATAATGCAGCGGATTGCCGTCACCGGACACCTTGGAAAAACGATAGCCAATGCCTGCGGGCAAAAACCAGCGGGCGTCATCAAGGGCATCAGGAATAGACTTGAATTGCGGCGGTTGATAATCATTATCCGGCTTAGCAAATTTGCCGCGGTAATAAAATGTCTGCGTGTTTTTCCAGACCGGTTCTCCGGCACTTTTTACAACGGATACAATATCCATTTCCAGGCCCTTTTCTCTGAGGCGGTGTCCCGCAATCTCGCAGTGAAGGTCAAGGGTTTCATTAATGCCGATATCCCGGTATTGCCATACCTGCATCCGGCTGTTCAATACCTGGAAAAGGGATAAAGGAGCGGCTCGATGGGCCAGTATCCGTTGCAACAGCGGATAGATAAGTGTAAAAGGGAAGATAACGGGAAGCTGATCGCTGCTTTCTATTCCGCAGATACAGCGAAATTCCGCCAACTGCCCCTTGTCAATGGTTACTCCCTTTTGTTTAGCCGCAATTTGCGGAAATGTTTTTCCGGCGTCGAAGCGACTGCTTCTACCGAAGAGTGCAAGAAAAGCGGTAGCTTTCATCGTTGGCTTTTTATTAAAATTCAAGGTGATGGATTTTTCCATAACGTTTGTTCTTGCTTTTCCCTTCAAGCTGTAAGCTTTCGTTCCACAAATTCTACGACATTTCCGTCCGGATCTTTTACCATCGCGATGCGCACACCGGGACGGATTTCCATTTCCGGCACGGTAAACTCGATGCCTTGTTTCTGCAGATCCATGCAAAGGTCTGAGAGATTCTCTATTACAAAAGTCACATAGCGAAAACCTGCTTGATTTTCCAGCCCGATGGCGCCATATGGAGGCAATACTTTCGGTTCAATCAACTTGAAATCACTTGTGCCGAATCTCAGCCGGTGCATTGTGCCAAACCATAAAGGAGTTGTCCCCACAAACTCCAGCCCCAAAATATTTTGATAGAAGTTGAGACTGGCCTTGATATCCCCAACAATCACTCCCAAATCAATAGAATCCTTTGCCGGTTTCATCATTGTGTTTATGTTCCTTTCTGATTATTATCAATTGCTGTAGCATAGAAAAGGCTAAATGGAAAAATAATGATTTTGCAATAACTGTTAAGGGCGATAGCGCAACCGCACTTTTTATGTCGAATTGCTGAGAGACATCTTCTCCTTGTCACTCGTGACGGTATCGTAAAAAGGCCGTCACACCTTTGTGACCCGTTAAATTGTTTGTCTAAGCGACAAGGCGTGTATGGACTTCATTTTTTATTTTAGAGCCGATGGCTTTTTCAGTTATCTTCAGATCATAGCTGGTTTGCAGGTTTAGCCAGAACTGAGCGGTTGTTCCGAGATAGCGCGCCAGTCGCAGCGCTGTGTCTGGCGTGATGGCGCGACGTTCACGAACAATATCATTGATCCGTGGTGCCGGAACTTTGAGTTCCATTGCCAGCGCATGGGCGCTCAGCGCCAGCGGCACGAGAAACTCCTCCCGCAATATTTCGCCGGGATGAATGGGTCGCATTTTATTTTTAACAGTCATTGTATAACCTCCTCAATGATAATCGATGATTTCCACATCCAAGGCGTTGCCGCTTTCAAAACGAAAACATATTCGCCACTGATTGTTAATACGGACACTCCAGAGACCTTTGAGATTACCACGCAACGCCTCAAGCCTGTTGCCCGGTGGTGTTCGCAAGTCTTCCAGTGCGCAAGCATTATCCAGCATCTGTAGTTTCCTCTCTGCTACAGTGGCAATGGCTTTGAGTTTTCGAGGACATTTACCTTCAAACAAAGCTTGTGTATCTTTGCAGTGGAAAGATTTAATCATGGTGAAATAATATAACGCCGCGCGTTAAACGTCAAGGAAAAAATCTGATAGTTAATTTTGGCGTGTGAAATAAAATTTTAGAAACCGACAACTGCGATCTGCCAAGAAGAGACCTGTTGTTCCCTCGCACACTGCTTTTCCGGCAAAGAAAAAATGCTATCCGGAAAGAGGATTAATAGGTGTTATGTCCCGTGATTCCGCAAATCAATAGAATCCTTTGCCGGTTTCATCATTTTCTTTTATTCCTTTCTGATTATAATCAGACGCACTGTAGCATAGAAAAGGCTAAATAGAAAAATAATGATTTTCGGTCTTGCCGGTTACAAAGAATCTATAAAGTATCAGCGCAATAGTGTCCATATACTTCCTCTTGTGCCCTCGCGATTATCAGGGTATGAAGGAAAGGATTGAGGGCTGGTAAACTCAAAACGTTCCGAAGGGGGTGAATCCGTGGACCACAAACAAAAAAAGGATATGCAGAAGGCGACAGAAAGAAAGCAGGAGAACAAGAATAAAAAGAAAAGCGAGAAGGTACAGGATCTGGCACAGGCCAAGGGAACCCGTGTCATCCGTCCCCTGTGGTTTGCCGTAGCAGGGTTCATTCTCTCGATGACGGCATTGCTCTACTGGTTTTTTCTCCTTTAGTCTCAGCCGATTCTTAAAAGAGTTGCAACCGATTTCGGGTGATCAGGGTATGCGAATGGGAATCCGATCATCATTCGTTATTCCTTCAGCCTTCGGTCTTCAGCCTAATTCAAAAAATGAATTGATATAAAGAAAATTGCGAGTATATTTAAGCAACACCTTAGTAATAAAGAGGTTTCGAAATGGTAAGAAATCAACTTTAAAACCGTTGCGTTCATGAAAGAACGCCTCCAGATGTCATTCCCGCGCAGGCGGGAATCCAGGATAAGAAACTATAAGGTGCTGCAGTTGAAGGGGCAGCCAAACGCTCCTAATGCCCTGCAACTATGGCTCTAAGGCTCATTGCGCGACAGCCGAAAACTCGCCTGCGGCTCAAACAGTTCGGCTGTCTGATGCTCCATTTCGCCAAGAGCCACAACGTTTCGGGCATAGTCGCTTATTGTATGTCCCTTCAATTGCAGTATTTCAGATATAAACTTTGAACCTTGTGCCCACTGTTCCATCAACATTCGCCGGTCTGATGCACTTATTATCAGCCTTCAGTATAGTCCAAAAAAACGATT
The DNA here is from genome assembly GCA_025361065.1 of Deltaproteobacteria bacterium. Classification (GTDB taxonomy): domain Bacteria; phylum Desulfobacterota; class Syntrophia; order Syntrophales; family Smithellaceae; genus MVRV01. The sequence goes on along the minus strand of JANYAY010000045.1, from coordinate 21,870 downwards.
GAAATAAAGGAAATTACGAGTATGTTTAAATAAATGTTTAAAAATGCATTATTATTTGAAAAACATTTAAAAATGGAGCTCCGTTTCTAATGACAAAAATACCAATATTTAAATTATATGGCGAAAATGATCCGAATATTGAGCAACAAATTCAACCAAATCTTGGATTGCGGCAATGGGATGATCTGCAAATATCTGAGAAAGAAATATCATTGCAGGAATTGAAAAATAAAGGGTGGTTAGAATTATACTCGAGAGAAATATTGCACACTATAGAATATCTAAATTACAATTTTCTAAGACAGTGCCCTGGCAAGAGACTACATAAAATTAAACCTGAGAATGAACTTCACAATGGCAATAATTTTAAGAGAATAGAAGCTGCAACACTTGATTTTCAAGACATCTTTTTACATGAAAAATCAGGTGTGTTAGTTCTTCGAACACTTTCTAAATTTGCCGAATGTCATATCGATATGCAATATCTAAACTCGGCAAAAAAGGAAGAAATTGATGAGAAGAGAAATGAGTATATTAAAAAATCTTTTGGTAAATTTGACAGATTGAGTAATTGTCTTAATCATATTTTTGAACAACAGGCTTTAAACATAATACTGACGCGAAATGGATTTGTACCAAGACAAGATCAAGTTATTACAGAAAAGATATATGTGCCAACTTTAAAAGCCCTATCGGATCCAAAGTGGGAAAGCGTTAGTGATGATCTGAAACAAATGTTTGCAGATTATAGAGAGAAGAGATATCCAGAAGCCATAACTAAGGCACATCGTGCAATTCAAAGGTTTTTTCAAATTCTCGTCGGGAAAGAAGGAAAGAACAGCAAGGGTGAACTAGCAAATTTATTTAAGGACGCAAAGAATCAAAATCTTATTCCGATTACTCGATTTACAGAACCGATTATAAATGTATTTCAAAATTTCATACCAGCCGAGAGAGCGACGAAAAGCACTGCTAAACCATCTATTACAGAGGCTACATCTTCTGATGTCTTATTGTTAATGAATGTGGTTATGGTATTCTTGCAACATTGCTTACAGAAAAATGAATAATTAGCATTCACGGGACATCCATGATAAGAAATGTCAAGGAGAAAAACGGAGATTTTCCCTGACCTTCCCGGATGCCGCCAGTGGTTATTTGTAACGCCTTTTTCTCCGTCCAATTTTTTTTATTCTTTCTCTTGGGTCAACCTGATAGTGATCAGTCGACCAGACATCCATTTGCGGTATCAGGTCATAGATGCCATAAAGCATTCGGTTTGATCCTGCTCATGGTATTTGCCTGAAATTCCACTGTGCGATGTTCGCGCCGAGAATGGGCCATTAAATCAGGCTCGTCGGAGGCGCGCCACCTTGGGATCACGCAGGCATCAGAAACAATAGCCACATATATTACCGGATAAAACCATTTTTGTTGACCTTTGCCGAAGATTGAGTTTGGGCCAACCCGTCAGCCTCGAAACATAACAAAGGCGTGAAGTCTCTTGGACTCACGCAGTCCCCACGAAAGCAAGGACCAGCGGGAAGATCATTCGGTAAAAAAGGTTATGCAATCTCCTTTTAAGCCGCCAGTTCCGACGGCACAAAATCTTTTTGCTGCCGTTCAACCGCCATCATATATTCCACCATTTTACGGGCGACAGCCAGTGTTGCCCGATTACGGTTGCCTCGGATTAGTTCCTTCTCATGAAGCGCTGCCAATTGCGGATTCCAGCGCGGCGCCAGCTTGGCTGCCTCTACCAGCATTGTCTGTAAATGTTTATTACGCTTCTTGGAAATAGGCCCACGTTGTTCCTTCCCTGCCGATTCTCTCTGAGCACTGCAAAGACCACAATAACTGATTGCTTGACGCGCTGAAGAAAAACGAGAAGACTCATCTATCTCCAATACCCAGGTAAGAGCCATGACTTCACCGACGCCTTTGATGCTCATCAATCTTTGAACCCGTTCACGAATCAGATTGTCTTTCCGTAACGTATTTACAAGTTTCTTCTGAACAGCTTCAAACATCTCCAAACTACTGCGGCTCAGTTTCAACATGTCCTTTACCGAATCCGGAACATCCTCAATCCGCTCCAGCAGATTGCCAAAATACTTTTTGCCGTGTAGTTTATTTTTGTTGTATGGCGTTCCGGTTTCCATTAACAATCCTGATATCTTGTTCTTCATCTTGGTGGCGGTTCGAACGATCATATTCCTGTAACGCAGAATTCGACGCAGCTCTCGTATCTCTTCCGAAAGTATGTAGCATTCCGGCAACAGATTGACTCTCAGCAGGTCCGCTATTTTCTCCGCATCAGCCACGGTCATTTTTCTTCTTCGCCGCCGTAATCGCCTTGAGCATCTCGGAATGAGCTACCTTCAAATCAAAAGCATGGGGTTTTAAAAAATCGTATATCCAACCGGTAAATATGGTTGCTTCCATCGCTCCCAGCCATGGTCCGGGCAGACCTTCTATCCATTTGAGCAGTGCCTTGCGTTCGGCTGCCACTTTCCCTTGTTGCACGACATAACACCTATTTTATATTCAAGGCAGCGTCCTATCCTTTATAACCATCTGCCAATCAAACTATAGGTAAAATCTCCATTTACTAATTCTATTCTCTTCCAAAATATTTCCAAATCATCAAGAAAGAATTAAAATATTTCTTGACAAAGGTGGACGGCGGAGGTAATTACTACCAAAAAGCTAGTATATAAACAAAGCCGTTAGAAAACGGCATAAGGCGTCGTAACGCAATAGAGAAAAAGAACAGATAATTTCGTAACGGCCCCTAAAGAGACGGCAACTCAATGAAACTATCCACAAGATCAAGGTACGGGGTGCGGATGATGGCTGATCTGGCCGATCATTACGGGAAAAATCCCGTATTCTTAAAAGACATTGCCCAGAGGGAGGATATTTCGGAAAAATATCTCAGCATCATTGTGATTCCCTTGCGCGCCGCCGGTTTGATTCAATCAACACGAGGTGTTCACGGCGGATATGTTCTGGCCCGGCGACCGGAAGAAATTACAGTAGGCGATATTTTTGACGCTGTCGAAGGGAAAATCTGTGTGGTGAATTGCGTAAAAGATCCTCAGGACTGCTCACGCGCCGGCACTTGTCCCACCCGGGATGTCTGGGATGTTTTGAGTGAAAAGATCAGGGAAACTCTGGCGGCAATTACCTTGACTGATCTGGTCAAAACGCGCCATGAAAAAGCGCAAAACAATATTATGAGCAATATTTGATAAATTGGGATTCTCAAGGAAATACCATGAAGAAAAAAGTTTTTGTCGCCATGAGTGGTGGCGTCGATTCTTCGGCGGCGGCTCTGCTGTTAAAAGAGGCAGGTTACGACGCAACCGGAGTGACAATGTGCCTGGGTATTCGAGAAGATGGAGACCGCACGCGCTGCTGTGGTCTTGATGCGATAGACGATGCCAAACGCGTCTGCGATCAATTGCAGATACCTCATTTTGTTTTTGATTTTGCCGCGGAAATGGAAGAACGCGTCATTGGTAAATTTACGGCCGAGTACCGGCGCGGCCGGACACCGAATCCCTGCATAGACTGCAATCGCTATTTAAAATTCGGAACGCTTTTGGGCAAGGCCCGCGGCATCGGGTTTGATTATTTAGCCACCGGCCATTACGCCCGGATTGAAAAGCAGGGGGATGAATGGCATCTGCTGCGTCCTCAAGACAGGATTAAAGATCAGACTTATTTTCTTTATCCGATTAAGAAAGACGATTTATCTTCCATCCTTTTTCCTTTAGGAGGGTTGAATAAAGAGGAAGTGCGTACTCTGACCAAAAAAGCCGGTCTGCACGTGGCCCAAAAAGCCGAAAGCCAGGATATTTGTTTTGTAACCCAGGGCAGTTACGGACAGTTCTTTCAGGAACGAAATGTACCTTCCATACCCGGCGACATTGTGGATAAGACAGGCCGGATTTTAGGTAAGCACAAGGGAATTATTTACTACACAATCGGTCAGCGGGGCGGTTTGGGCATCAGTGCGAAAACACCGCTTTATGTCGTCGAAATTGATGCCGCAAAAAACAAAGTTGTCGTAGGTGAAAAAAAAGAGTTATATTCGGCAGGTCTAATTGCCGGGGACATTAATCTTTTGACTGCTGATTTCCCCGCCGAGATGGAGGCAAAGATCCGCTACCGGAAAAAAACGGCGCACTGTATAGTCCAAAAAGATGGTGACAAATTAAAAGTAATTTTTCAGGAAGCCCAGGAATCGATTACACCGGGTCAGGCGGTTGTGTTCTATGACGGGGATAGGGTATTGGGAGGCGGCGTAATAGAGGAAATTATTCGCAAGCCATAGATGAGGCGAGTATATGGAACTTTTAAACGCAACGGTTATCGACAGGCAAGAGAGAAAAATTACTGCTGTGCCGGTCAGCCGGGAAGTCCCGCTGACAATTGAGGTAAACGATAAGGAATTAGCCACATTGCTTTGCAGCCCGGAGCATATAGAAAATCTGGTCGGTGGATTTCTTTATAAGTCAGGAATAATCCGCGATTTATCTCAAATGACATCAATTATTATTGACGAGGAACGGTGGAAAGCCAATGTTACAATTGCAGGCGAAGGGTTTGCCGATGATTTTGTTTTTAAGAGAATCTATACATCAGGCTGCGGTAAGGGAGTTATTTTTCACAATCCTCTGGACTTGATTAACCGGGTTAAAATAATCAGCGACTTTAGTGTGGGAAGTGAAATTATAAGGACATTTATGAAAGAATTCCAAAAGCAGTCGGAGGAACATCATCTGACGCACGGCATCCACAGCGCCGCTTTGGCATCGGGCGAAGAAATATTGATTTTTCGTGATGATATCGGCAGACATAACGCCATTGATAAAGTCGTGGGTGAAGCTCTGGCTAAAAATATCGGTTTTACGGATAAATTCCTTTTGACAAGTGGGAGAATTTCCTCGGAGATCCTGTCCAAGGCTCTCCGGTGCCGAATGCCCATCATAGCGGCAATCGGCGCTCCGACCAATCAGGCAGTCAAGCTGGCCTCGCAGGTTGGTCTGACTATCGTGGGTCTGGTAAAGGGTCCCAGGATGATCGTATTCAGCGGAGAAGAGAGAATTGTCTAATGTTCACTCGAACGGTAATTGAAGAAAGAAAGGAATAAAAAAATGAGCAAAATAGATAATAAATTAAATATAGATACTTTAGTTTTACATGGAGGTCAGGAACCTGATCCGACAACGGGCTCCAGGGCTGTTCCCATTTATCAGACAACATCTTATCAATTTAAAGACACCGACCAAGCGGCGCGGCTTTTTGGCCTGTCTGAATTCGGCAATATTTATACACGGCTGATGAATCCGACCACTGATGTGCTGGAAAAACGAATTGCCCTGCTGGATGGTGGTGTGGGTGCGTTGGCTGCGGCGAGCGGCCAATCGGCCATTACGCTCTCTTTGCTTAATATTGCCCAAGCCGGTGATGAAATTGTCTCGGCGGACAACCTCTACGGCGGAACCTACACGCTGTTTCATTATACTTTTCCCCGCCTGGGCATCAAGGTTAACTTTGTGAAATCCAATGATTTAAAAGCGTTGGAGGCCGCCATCACACCGAAGACCAAAGCTGTTTATGCTGAGTCCATCGGCAATCCGAAGCTGGACGTTGCCGACCTGGAAGGCATTGCCGCAGTGGCCCACAAACACGGCATTGTATTTGTTTTGGATAATACAGTATCGCCTTATCTGTTGCGTCCTTTTGACTTTGGCGTCGATATTATCGTCTATTCGGCAACGAAGTTCATCGGCGGACATGGCACTTCTCTGGGCGGCCTTATTGTCGATTCGGGGAAGTTTGATTGGACTAACGGCAAATTTCCGCTGATTGCCGCAGCCGATCCCAGTTATCACGGGATTAATTTTGTCGAAGCATTAAAACCAATGGGCAATATTGCTTACATAACCAAAGCCCGTGTCGTCCTGCTGCGTGATTTGGGCCCGGCGCTGTCACCGTTTAATTCATTCTTGTTTTTACAGGGATTGGAAACATTGCATTTACGTATGCCTCGCCATTCCGAGAATGCGCTCGTGGTGGCTAAATATCTGGAAAAACATCCGCAAGTGAGTTGGGTCAATTATCCCGGACTGCCCTCGAGCCCGGAGAAAGCCAGGGCGGCAAAGTATTTGCCCAAAGGAGCCGGAGCAATTATCGGTTTTGGCATAAAAGGTGGCGCGGAAGCCGGGAAAAAATTTATTAATTCGCTGCAATTAATTTCCCATCTGGCCAATATAGGCGATGCCAAGTCTCTGGCTATTCATCCGGCAACGACCACCCATCAGCAATTATCGGCGGAAGAACAACTATCGACGGGTGTGACGCCCGATTTCATTCGTCTGTCTATCGGCATTGAGCATATTGACGATATTGTGGCGGATATAGAACAGGCACTGGCAAGAAGGACATAACATAAAAAAGTGTCATTGTTGGCCTGAGTCCGACCAAGATGATTTCGCTGTCATTCCGATGAAAATCGGAATCCAGGGAAAAATATAAATAAGTCTTTCCTCCCTCTTGTGCCCTCGCGTAACCTTCAGGTTATTAGGGTACAACGGGAGGGATAAAGGGAGGGTGAAAATGCAATATGCCCCCTCACCTTAATCCTCTCCCGCGAGGGGAGAGGAAACAATCAAGGAGATGACATATGGGAAAAATATTTGCGGATAATTCGCAGTCCATCGGTAATACACCGCTGGTAAAACTCAATCAAATAACTAAAGGATCAAAGGCAACCATTCTGGCCAAAATCGAGGGGCGCAATCCTGCCTATTCCGTCAAATGCCGAATCGGCGCCGCCATGATCTGGGATGCCGAAAAGAGAGGTCTGCTCACGCCGGGTGTGGAAATCATCGAGCCCACCAGCGGCAATACGGGTATTGCGCTCGCGTATGTGGCGGCAGCGCGTGGCTATAAGCTTACCCTGACTATGCCGGAGACCATGAGTGTTGAGCGACGGCGCGTACTTGCCGCGTTCGGGGCGAATCTTATTTTGACTCCCGGCCTGCAGGGGATGAAGGGTGCTATTGACCGGGCGGAAGAGATCGCCGCCGCTGATCCGCAGAAATATTTTCTGCCGCAGCAATTCAAGAATCCGGCCAATCCGGCAATTCATGAAAAGACAACAGGGCCGGAAATCTGGAACGACACCGATGGTGAAGTGGACGTAATTGTAGCGGGCGTGGGCACCGGCGGAACGATAACCGGAATTTCACGCTATATCAAAAAGAAAATGAAGAAGAAGATAATTTCGGTTGCGGTGGAGCCGAAGGAAAGCCCGGTTATTACACAAAGACTGAGAGGTGAAGAGCTCAAACCGTCACCGCATAAAATTCAGGGCATCGGCGCCGGATTTATTCCCGATACGCTGGATTTATCCGTCGTTGACCGGGTGGAACTCGTGGACAGCATGGAAGCAGTTGACTACGCCCGCAGACTGGCGCGGGAAGAGGGAATCCTGGTGGGCATTTCCAGTGGAGCCGCTGCCGCCGCGGCAATTCGTTTAGCGAAGCAAGATGAATTTGCTGGGAGAATAATAGTTGTTATTTTTCCGGACGCCGGTGAACGTTATCTTTCGACTGTTTTGTTTGAAGGGATTGGCGCTTGATCCTGTGGTTGCGGTAGTGTTATCTAAAATAGCAGCATTAACATACTGATTTAATATTTTTCAGGAGCATTTGCTCTTGATAAGTTTTTCCTTATGTTTCTTAAAGTCAAATATTACTATCTCGTTCCTCACTTCTTCATTCATGTCGAGGAAATAGACTCCTAAAGTATAAGAACCGGGACGGTTCGGTGTTTCTTCAGAACGAACAACCTTACCATAGAGATGGAGTATTTTTGCCGGATATGTCTGAATTACAACCTTTATTTCCAGTATATCATCTATATTAATGCCTTCTTTTGTTATAAGGCTCATTCCGCTGCCACTGATGTTTAGTGGTTCGACAGCCATGAAAATGGAACTGTTCTGCTTCGGGGTGGAAAGATTGATCAGATAATCAAGTTTGGTGTTGAGCATGTTCAACCAGTGATTCAAGTTCTCATCTTTCACCCGGGGAGGAGTTGAATCATCAAGCACTATGGTATCTTTTGACACCCGGCACTTGCAGTTCTCATGTTTCTGCGGGTCAACTCTTCGAACTTCAAAGGGCATTAAGGTTGTAACTCTGCGGAATTTTCTCTTGTCTTTGCCGAACATATCTCCCCCGTCTAACCTTCCAGTTTTCTTATGAGTTCCTGCAACGATGCGTCTTCATCGATAGTCAGCATAGTCTCCATTTCATCATTGCCATATTCAGATCGAATTATTATAGACTCGCTGCCAGACCTGTGTTGATTTTGCTTGAGTGATTTTAGTACCGGAACGTCCTTGGTTAGAGGCGATTCGTAGACAATCTCGCTTATGGTTTCCGGGGAAGGACGGAAAACCTGTGTCGGAGAAATAAAGTTCTGGCGGGTTTCCAGATAGTCGGTGAAATAGCTTGCCGCCGTGAACATTCCATCATTTTTTCCGATTTGAATTGCACTTTCTAGCTGATTCAATTTATTTTCACGAATAGTGTTTTTGATTGCCTGAGTTCCGCGGGCAATAGTCAGCAGAGGCACGCGAATTTTGAATTTTTTAAGATAGACAAGTTGCTGAACAATAAGCCATTGCAGCGTTGACGCCAGTTGGTAACGGACGTCATTTTGGGAATCTGCCGGAACGGTATTGCAGATACGGTAAATGGCTTCCTCCGGGTTGGATGCATGCAGCGTGGCGATGACCAGATGTCCCGACTCTGCGGCAGTGAGGGCAATCTGCATGGTGTCCATTTCCCGAAGCTCACCAACGACAATTACATCGGGGTTTTCTCTTAATGCATCGAGCAAACCCTGGGCATATGAGGGCATGTGGGTGCCAAGCTCCCTCTGCTGAATGAAAGCTTTCTTGGATTGGAATCTATACTCAATGGGATTTTCCAGAGTTATGATATGCGCCGCTCGTGTGGTGTTGATGGCGTTGATGATGGCGGCAATGGTGGTCGTCTTGCCGACTCCTGTGCCGCCGCACGTCAATACCAGGCCGGATTTTACTTTGGAAATTTCGTGAAGAGAAGGGTGAAGATTCAGTTCATCGATCGTCGGTATATAACCCGAAAGAACACGGATAGCCAGGCTTATTCCCCGGTTTGTCGCAAAAGCGTTGATTCTGAGGCGAATATTGCTAACCGACAGCGCACAATCCACGGACTTCCTTTCCCGAAGGACTTCCAGCTGCCGGGGAACGAGAAACTGTCGGAGTAAGTCATCGACCTCCTGATGAGTCCATTTAATGGCACTGTGAAATTGGATCACGCCGTTTTTTCTCGATACCATTGGATGACCGCCGGTGATATAGATATCGGACAAACTATCGGTAATGGCATCGTTGATTATTTCCTGGAATCTTTTTGTGATTAACTCAATCATTTTTTTCCACCTGATAATTGCCTTGCGGACCCGACATGATAAAAAAGAGCCTGTAGAGACTTATTTTTTTATGTCAGGCACAGTTTTTAATTAAAGAACACTATTTATCTTATGGTCTTTTTCACAGGCACTACAATCATCTAGCATAAATACTATAGAAGAAGACATTGCTACATGTCAAGAACATTAGATGGTAAAATTCAAGACGTCCGGTCCGGTCGGATATGAAAAATAATCCCCCCGTCCTATTTTTCAGGTTTTATCTTTCTCCGCGGTAATGCGTGCTTCATACATCTTGCGGGCCTGATCGGCGACGGCGGAGATGGAAAAATTGTTGCCCTGATAATCCGGTTCCAATGATCCTATTAATTCTACCTTGATTTTATTAAAATCGCGGGTGTTAAAGGAGAATGAACCGGGAGGGAAAAGTTTGTTCGTATCTTTAATAAAAATCAGTTTTAATGGCGCATCACAGTAGCGGGCAATGCTGAATACTCCTTTATTAAAGGGCATCATATTGCCTTTACGGCTCCTTGTCCCTTCCGGAAAGACAAATAGATTGCCGCCCGCCGCCAGATGTTCTTTAATACTTTCCAGATTATTAATCATTGCCGGTCCGAGCATTTCACTCGGCGCCGAAGGCACATAACCGGAATTTTTTAAGAGCCAGCCGAAGAAGGGAACCTTAAAAAACGTGCTTTTCACAATTGTCCGCAGCCGGGGTAAAAGCGAAATAAGCAAAATAGGATCAAGATAAGACAAATGATTACAGACAATTACAGATGAATTGATTTTTCGTACTTCCTTTTGGATTGCAAATTCTGTGTGGGGGACAAGCCATCGCGTCAATGTAAAAAAATTCTTCATATGCAGGTGGTTTAAATTCTGAAAAGCCGTTACACGATTTTCCGCAAAAATATATGCCGGTATGTAAAACAAAAAGAAGAAAACAATAGAACCGAAAAGGAAGTAAGACCATAAGAGCAGGGTAATAAACAAATCGATTAGGTGGTGGATACTTCTTTTTTCGGGCATTTTGATCTCAGGATATTTTTTTTATGAGCAATATGGTGTTCACTCCGCCAAAGGCGAAATTTTGAATAGCCGCTGTTTTTACCGGATGCTGGATAATTTTTTGCACATGTTTGATCATCGCGCACCGTTCATCAATTTCTTCCAGATTCAATGTCGGCGCAATAAATCCTTCCTGCATCATATAAAGCGAGAGAATTGTTTCGATGCTCCCGCAGGCAGCCATCGTATGCCCCATATAGCCTTTCAGGCCGACGACATAGGGATGATCACCAAAGACATTACTTATGGCCTGGGCTTCAATGATATCGCCCATCTTTGTGGCAGTGGCGTGAGCGCTGACTAAATCGACTTCTGCAGAATTAATTTTCGCATTTTCCAGACCGAGCTTGAGCGTATTGGTTATCCCGTTGAGATTGGGCAAAATCAGATCGCCGCCATTATTATTGCAGGCGAAGCCGATAACTTCCGCCAGAATGTTAGCGCCGCGCTTCCGGGCGAATTCATATTCTTCCAGCATTACGGCACCGGCACCTTCCGCCACTACCAGTCCGTCACGCAATTTATCAAAAGGACGCGGGGTACGCTGCGGGTCACTGTTGAAAGCAGTGGAACAGGCCAGGAGATTATCAAAAACAGCGACTGTGATTGTATCATATTCGTCAGCGCCACCGCAAAGCATCGCTTCCTGCATTCCGAATTTAACCGACTCATAACCATAACCGATGGACTGACTGCTGGTTGTGCAAGCCGTACCGGAGGAAATAACCCGTCCGGTAATGCCGAACATCTTGGTAATATTGACGGCAGTGGTATGCACCATTGACTTCAGGTAATCGACAGCACCGATTGTTTTATAATCTTTATTATCTGTTGCTCCAAAAAATGTGCGGTAAATATCCCGCTGGGTGATCGGGCTGCCGTGAATAGAGCCAAAGGCAACTCCTAATTTCCCGGAAGTTATAAATTCGGAGGTCAGCCCCGACTCCTCCAAAACCTCTTTGGCAACCTGACAGGCGTAATAGGCACAAGGCGCCATTGTTTTGCGATATTGCCGCTTAAAATCATAGTTAATGGGATAGTCAACGGTTCCATAGACTTTGGAATGGATGAAGCGGCTGATCAATGCATCTTCGCGCAAAGGCTTTATTCCCGAAATACCCTGGAGCAGGCTGTTAATTATTTGATCTTTGCCATGCCCAATGGGGGTTATTGCCGAAGCGGCTGTAATGACTACCCTGCGTTCCATAAATTATTTTTCTCCGGCCGAAGTTGCTTTTATCCGGATAATTTTTTCGACATAGTCGCAAATTTGATTGATTGTACGGATATCCATAGCTTGCTTTTTTTCTTCCTGAGTAAGCTCGAAGCCCAATAACTTTTCTATTTCCAGCAGAAGTTCGATGGCATCAATACTATCAAACCCATATGCCTCTCTTAAATTATCATCCATGCCGGGATTTTCGACTTCAAACTCCCGCTGGAAAATATTTTTAATTTCTTTTTCAATTTCTTGGCGTGTCATACGTTATTCCAATCCCACAGATTTATTTCGGCGTATCCAACAAATATTCCAGCGATTTTGGCTTAATCCCGCTCACGCGGGACGAGCGTTAATTCTCATGAGCTCGTTCGCGATATAATGACGTTCATTTCATACCTCGTAAGCTTGCTCGCGAGGTGGTTGATTATCAAAAGATAGGGCTTTCTTCATTAAAATATCAGCGATTATTTACGCAATTTCTTAAAATTAGCACAAAATACCTGCTGCGTCCAGCCAAACTGCAAGTTGGCATTTTGCATATCCCGGTGACATTCCGGCCTAATAATGACGACCTCGTAAAAAGTGGGAAAAGCCTCAGAATCGTCATTCCGGTCTTGTGACCTCGCGTGACCTTCAGGTTATTAGGTTACTAAAGCCGTAATTCAGATATATCAAAGACTTACAAAACGCTGGACACCGGTTTTCACCAGACCTTATGATAAAAAATAATAAGGCAAGTCTCCATGATGAATGGTATATTTTGTTCGCCAAAACACAAATAAACCTAGAGGAGGCTTGCCATGAATAAAGGTAGCAAACTTGATTTCAGAGGTCAACACATTTACGTTGGCATGGACGTCCATAAGAGGAGTTGGAGCGTGAGTATACTTACCGAACAATTTGAACATAAGACCTTTACCCAACCTCCCGAGGTTGAGAAACTTACATGTTATTTGCAAAGAACATAGAGGTGTGACGGACTTTTTACGAGACCATCAATAGTGACGAGTAAAAGATAAAATGCAGTAACTGGTGACGCGTTGATAGAAACGAGTAAAAAACTTTAAAACCACCGATCACAATTCGTTTTCTTTTCCTTACCCGTTACTCGTTACTATTCACTATTTACTTCTCTCACAGTGACGAGTTACGGAATAACGAAAGGGCAGAGCCGATTTGGTTCTGCCCTTTTTTTATGGGCGGGGAAGGTGGTTCCTCTATGTTTATGGAAAGGGTGATTTACGATTTATCTGCTTGTGATGGAATCATAGAAAAACCTTTTTGTTTCATTTCTTCCAGTGCCTTTGATGCTTCATCCTTGTTGGCAAATGGTCCCGCCATCACTCTGTACCATGTTTCGGTCGATGATACCTTCAGCGGGACGATCTCAGTTTCTTTTCCCCATAATTCAGCATTCCGCCGGAATTGGATGGCGCCCTGGCGATCAGCAAAAGTCCTCAGGTGAATTTTATAAACACTATCCGGGTACTGGATAATCAGCAATGCTTGGTTGATTTCCGGAATCTTGATTTTCTGGCTGATCAAAATCAAATGAGGGTTCCTGATTTCCGGATTGAGTTTCAGGATATGGTCAATAAATGTTTCGTCGGACACCTTATAATATCGGTAAGCCAGCGAGTACAGGTTGACACCCTGTTTCACCTCGGCAATCTCTTTTATGTGAATTTCGCTATTGGAGTGATCCGCAGGTGCAGCGGCGATTTTTGGCACTTCCTGCGCGGCATTCATAATCTTTGGATCCGGACTGCCAGAAATATGATCGGCTGCTGCTTGAGGTTTAATTTTCGGTGCGGAGGTATTCTCCCCAACAGCCGGTGGGAGTACTGAATGATTCGGCTCTGGCGCATCGAAGATTGGTTGTAAATAGCTGCGGCCGAAAAATAGAATAAGTGCCAGGAAAACGAGCGCCGTAATGCTATAGAAAATTTTATGTGGAAGACGTCTTTTAATTCTTAACGCAAGAGTCTGAGCCCGATCCGAGGTCAGGATGTCTTTTTCGGGAAGGATTTTCTTCACCGTGGATGAAGAGATTCTTTTCTCGGCAAGACAGTATCCCACGGACAGGGCATTGCTGCACAGGACATTTAGCGCAAGGGGGAATCCTTTGGCGGAACGGCAGATCAGGGATAGGGCTTCGTCAGTATAAACTTCCGCAGCGCCGCTTCCCGCAATCCGCAGCCGGTGATCAATGTATTGCCACGATTCTTTTTCACTCAATGGTTTGATTTGGCAAACGATGACAATCCGTTGCTTGATTTGCCTGATGACTTCGGAACGGAGTTTTTCCTGGAGTTCCGGCTTGCCCACAAGCACAATCTGCAGCAGTTTTGCAGTGCTGGTCTCCAGATTTGCCAGCAGGCGAACCTCTTCAATTACATCCAGACCGATGTTTTGAGCTTCGTCAATTATGATGGCCACCGTCTCATCCCGCGTCAGACATCCAATCAGGTGATCATAAAGCTCATGGATCATGGAGCCCTTGGTTTTTAATGCGGGAGACAGATCAAGCATGGTGAGCATTTCCTGGAGCATCTGTTCGAAATGGCTTAGGCTTTGCGGGAAAAAAAGGGGTTTTACATTTACATCCAGTGTGTTGATCAGGTAATGCAGAAGTGTGGTCTTGCCGATGCCGGCTTCTCCCAGAATAAGGATAAAGCCTTTCTTGTGGGTGATCCCGTAACGCAGGGAAGCCAGGGCTTCGCTATGGCTTGCCGAGGGGAAAAAGAATTTGGGGTCCGGTGAGATGTCAAAGGGAATTTCTGAAAAACCGTAGAATCTGGTATAGTCAATCACGTCCAATCCGCCCGTCTAAGTATAAGTTTCCCAATTTGCCAATGCCAGAGCTTTGAGAACTTTGCATAACTGAATAAACCAACAATATCGTCATACCGGCGCAGGCCGGTATCCAGTATTATCATTAAATATTCTGGTTCCCGACTTTCGAGACTGTGTCGTAATTACCATTTCGTCATTCCGTGCAAGCGTAGCGCGACGAAGAGCCTGCCCCGTACTTGATACGGGGGAATCCAGTATTATCAGTGAGTTCTGGATGCCGATTTCCATCGGCATGACACTTATTGATAGCGCTTCTTGCTATTGTGACACAGTCTCTTTAGCCGGTATGACGATTTTGAAGTTGCTTTCTCTTGTTACGACACTGTCTCTTCGCCGGTCTGACGATGAGAGTGTTTGTGCAAAGCTCTCTTATAATGAACCAAGGTAAGGCAGTTTTCTTTCGAAATCGAGTGCCATCCCATCGAATTCCACAAGCTCAATTTGGAGCAGGTCTCCATAATGTTGGGAAATGATCTCTTCCGCTTCCTTTTTGAGCTGGGCAGTCGCAGCAATGCCTTTTTTGAGCTGGAGGCGCAATGATACCGGCTTTTGTGCATGCACGCCCGGAGGAAGCAGGAAATTGGCGGTAACCTTCGCGGCAAAAGCAATATTGCTATAGAGGATTTCTTTCACACCTTCCGTGTATATCCTCTTCCCGGCCACTTCAATATAATCTCCCCTGCCATAAATGGCGACCATTGGCAGGTTGGTCGTGATGAACTGTTTGATGTCTTCGCCGGGTTCGATGTGGGTACCTTTGTCGTGGCTGTTGTACCTGATAAGCGGCAACTTCTTCTTCAGACTGAGCGGTGTAAAAATGAATTCGGGAAACTCATCACCCTCCTTTTGCTGCTGCTCAACATAGACAGACATGGGTACGTAATTGAAGATCATCGGCGTAAAGCTGACATTGCCGAAATATTTTTTCCGCAGCACCGGATCGGCATCGAGTTTTCTTCTGATTCTGATTGTATCGAGTGATTCCTGAAAGACGCTCAGGCCTATCTCGGATATACCCATCGAAGATCCGACGATGATCTCTTCGGCTTTGTCGACGTCTTTGTGCAGTAGAGAAGCCATATATGTTCTGTAGGTCTCGGGGAAGCTCTCTTCACCTACAATAAGGCGGATATTGTAATCCGACCAGTCGATGCCCTTTTCCATCCCGTACTCCAGGGTGTATTTCATAAAAGTATTTTCGCCGATCATGATGATCTGGTCGAAATCTTTGCCGAATCCGCGAACCAGGGATACGGCTATATCGGGCCGGACACTCACGTCTCCCACTACCGTGCGTTTGCTTGCCACCTTGACACCCATGGGAAGGCAGTTGATCAGCAGTGTCCGGCGCTCGAAAATATGCCAACGATGGTCCAAATAAAGATCGAGCATTGTACTGCCGTCCTCATCTTCGGCTTTGGAAATCAGGCCGTAGGCGAATCGGCCTGAATAGCCGGAACTCGACAGGATCGAAACGATATCATGCAGATTTCCACCCACACATAGATTCGATATCCGGCCTTCGTATTTGATGAAGGTGTCATATTTGTCGATTACCGGCACAAGCCGTTTGAAGGCATCGACGGATGTGATGTTTGCCGGATCAACGCCTTTCTCCTGGAGCAATTTCGTGTAGGCGGGAATGGACGACGCATACTTGTGGAAAACCTTGAGCAGGTATTTTTCTTGATCATTTTTGTAATAGGCGGCGGATTTCTTCAGGTAATTTTGCAGGAAGCGTCTCTGTATCTTGAAGGTCAGGTCGTCGAACATGTTTATCACCTCCATAAAAAAGGTTGGTTTGAGTTAGTTATTTCTCCGGCAATAAAATATTTAAAAATTGCCAGACCGGCGATGGAGACTGTGTTGCAATAGGATTAATTGCCATTTCGTGTCCTCCGCTGGAGACTGTGTCGTAATAATGGAAATTACCACAATGTTTTGTCATGCAGGTGCAGACCGGCATCCAGACGTCGTCTCGGTCTTGTGACCTCGCGTGACCTTCAGGTTATTAGGTTACGAAAGCCGGGAACCAGTTCAAAGTTGCTGGATTCCCCCGTATCGCGCACGGGGCAGGCTCTTCATCGCGCTCCGCTGGAATATAATCCGGCGTATGCTGGACGGAATGACGAAATGGTGATTATGACACAGTCTCGTGACGGAGGTGGATAAATTAAGTCAAATCAATAACTCGGTAGCATCACGGACATATTAACACGTCCACCCCCTTAATCCCCCGCCGGCGGGGGACAGCATGTGTGAAGCGCAAACGCTACCTGTCATTACAATACAGTCTCCTTCGCCAGTATGACGATTAGAGTGGTTACGTAATTTCCTGATCATTGACGTGAAAAATATTTAAGCATTTAATTGCCAGAGTAATAATCAGGAAATAAAATCTGCCGGATTATTTTGGCCATAGATAAAGTAAAGATGTCCCGGTTGTCAAGATAAAAGTTGGTTGATAAAGGTTGGCTAATTAGTTTATTCTTGACAAATCACCTAATTAGTCTTACAAAATTTTTTGTAAACACCTGATTGACGGCCATCGTATGGAAATCACACCGCTTCGACAGGAGTACGCATCTATGGTAACTTTCATTATTCTCATTTGCCCGATGGAACGAACTGGGCGGGATTGCTCGTGTCACCGGTTATATAACCTGATACCAAATGTCAGGGGGTTGTATCTCGACAATGGTTGGAGGACTTCGTGAAGTACTATCTGGAGATTCTGCGAAGGGTGGAACTGCTGGCGGATCTCGATGATGCCTCGCTTACCGAAATCGCTGTCAGTGGCGAAGAGATAGTTGTCCCCAGAAATGGTAAAATATACAAAGCTGGCGATATCGGAACGCACTTTTTCATCGTTCTTGAAGGGAGCGTTAACATCGTCATCACCGACAAGCGCACCCACTCTGTCGTCGTTTCCGACCGTCGCACTCGCCCGAACGTTGATGCCGATAGTAACAAACGACGCAGCAAAGAACGCCGGGTAAGCACGGTCACTGTTCCTGATTCGGAGAATCGGCCGCGGATACTCCTCAAGACTCACGCTCCGGGTGGTTTCTTTGGTGAAATGAGTCTGCTGACCGGCGATCCGATCTCAGCCGACGTCATAGCCAGTGCCGACACACGCCTGCTGCGCCTTACGAAGCAAGTCTTTGAGGCTACTTTCACGAAGAATCCAACTGTTCTGTTGCGCCTCAATCGTATACTCTCGCGATACCTTTCCAGCACGAACGTAATGGTTTGCAATCCCCGATTGGCAAAACTCAACGTAATCCACCGCATTGGCGACGACCTCCAGAACAGCTTTGCCTCACTCTATCTCGCTTCCTCAGTCGTGCAACAGACCAACAGAAGGGTTATCCTGGTGGACTGTGAGTCGATCCTGGAAGGACCGCTGCGCCAATTCGCCTCCCAAAGCGGAGAGGACGCTCTCGGGGTATTTGACCCCCACAGTACATTCGCGACGTTAAGCGATTTCCGGACGCATTGCGTGTTACTGGGCGAGCGTTTTCACGTGCTCACCTTTCCGGAACCGCTGAGTCGGATGCCCGGCATCGAGTGGTCGCGCTTTCGTGACCTGATCACAGTCATCTGCCGTCTCTATGATGTCGTGATCATCGACACCGGCCATATATTCGATATGCGAGCCGCCCAGATGCTGACCCTGGCCGATAAGATCTTCCTCATGGCCGGTAACGGACGGGGTCACACGGCTGTCGCGCGGCTGGTGAAAGAGCTTGACCTCAGTCCCTCTCAGGTGGCGAAGCGGCTGCGCATCGGTCTTGTCGGAGACTTCGAATTTGCGCGGCCAAGTTCCATCCTCGAACCGCTGGTCGAAGCAACAGGGGTCAAGAACGTTTTCCTCCTGGCCAGGGAAGAGATAAATGATGTACGCATGTCACCGGAATTGCTGCCGGTGATAGACAAGAAAAGCCCGACGGGCAGGCGCCTGGATAGTCTGGCGCGCGAGATAGCGGGATGCCGCATCGGGCTTGCTCTGGGAGCCGGCGGTGCCAAAGGCTTTGCCCACATCGGCATCTGGCGTGTGCTCGAACGGCTCGAAATTCCCGTCGATGTGATCGTCGGGTGCTCGATGGGTTCGATTGTTGGATCAATTTTCGCAATGGGCAAAAACAGCGACGAAGCAGAGCATTTGCTGCGGCGCCTCTGGACGGGGAAGGGCGCTTTCTTCGACTGGCAGGTTCCCCCTTGGACTAACATTATCAAGGGCAGTAAAGTAGACCGCATGACTGACGAAGCATATGAAGGCAGGTCGATCCTCGATTGCGTGATCCCTTTCGCTTCACTTGCTTTCGATCTGATTAGCGGTCAGGAGATCATCATTGACGAGGGGACGCTTAAAAATGCTGTCCGTGCCTCGGGCTCGATGCCGATTATCATGCGACCAGTTAAATGGAAGAGCCATTACCTGATCGACGGCGGCGTCACGAACATGGTACCTGTCGACGTGCTGGCCGGTATGGGCACTGATTTCAACATCGCTGTAAATGTGGCTCCGGAGATTGACCCGTCGTTCTATGATCCCCACAAGTTGCCGCCGCAGGGTATCAAAGGCTTAATGACGAGGCTCCTGGGACGCGATATGCGCGAAATGTTCATGGAACCCAGCATGTTTCAAATAATTTCGCGCTGGTATTCGACCTCATCAACGAAGAGAACTGAAGCGCATCTCCATCTTGCCGATGTCGTCATGCGGCCGGATACCGAGGGCATCGGCACGCTCGACTGGCTCAAGTTCGATAAGGCGATTGCCCTGGGAACAATCTGCGCGGAGCAGCACGCAGAAGAAATAAAATCGAAGCTTTCCGTCTTGCGTTACAGCTGAAGAAGAATGAATTTTTCTTGAGGGAATAAAATCATGGAATTTCGATTCAAAAAGGTAGATTCGGAAGAGCTTTTGCAGGAAATATATAGAGTTCGTTATGAGGTATTCTGTCAAGAATGCGGTTTTCTTTCCCCGGCGGATTATCCCGATGGTCTGGAAATCGATAAGTTCGATAAACATTCCCTTCATTTTGCCGCCTTTGCCGATGATAACGTCATCGGTACCGTGCGGATGATCAGGAACTCGGCGTATGGTTATCCCCTGCACGAGCATTGCAAAGTGATTTCCATCAATGAAGCAGAACTTCCCCAGGATAGTCTGGTCGAAATTTCCCGGCTGGCTTTAAGGAAATCCTTCCGCCGACGTAAAGAGGATAGTATTTATGGTATCGAGTCTTACTTGAAGCAATCGGAAGGCGGTATATTGCCGGAAAATCCCGACGAAAGGAACGAGCTGGAGCGCAGACGTCAGAAACCGGTTGTCATCCTGGGACTTTACCGCGCCATGTATCAGGAAACGCGACGGGTCGGCTTTACCCATTGGTATGCAGCCATGGAAAAGAAGCTCTGGTATAGTCTCAAGGCATTTCATTTCACCTTTCAGGAAATCGGCCCGCCGGTGGATTATTACGGACCCGTGACACCTTATTTGGGGGTCATGGAGCAACTGGAAAAAGAGGTTGATGATAACTCCCCCGAACTCTGGTCATATCTTCTGGACGGTCTGGAAGAAGAACACTGGCCTGAGTTGGTCAAGGCCCAGAAATAGTATTGTTATGCGGTGAAAGAGACTGTGTCATAATCACTGTTCTTGTCATTCCGTGCAAGCGTAGCGCGACGAAGAGCTTGCCCCGTACTTGATACGGGGGAATCCAGTAATATTATCATATGGTCTGGTTCCCGACTTTCGTCGGGACGACGTCTGGATGCCGATTTTCATCGGCATGACGTTGTTGATACTTTGTCTGCCATTTCGTGTCCTCCGCTGGCGGAGGTGTCACGAAGTGACGGAGGTGGACTAAGGAGTGCCAATATGTATTAATATTACAGGCACTTCAAAAGCATCCACCCCCTTGCCCCCGCCGGTGGGGGACATTACGATTTAACTAACGATAAATAAATTTCTAGGGAGGGAATAAAATCATGGAATTTAAATTCAAAAGGGTGGATTCGGACGAGCTTTTGAAGGAGACCTATAGGGTGCGTTACGAGGTGTATTGTCAGGAATGCGGATTTCTTCCCCCGGAGGATTATCCCGATGGTCTGGAAATCGACAAGTTTGATAAAAGCTCCATGCATTTTGCCGCCTTTGCCGATGGCAATGTTATCGGTACCGCGCGGCTGGTCTTGTACTCGGAGTATGGCTATCCCTTGAATGAGCATTGTAAGGTGCTTTCCATCAACGATGCCGAACTTCCCAAGAACGGCCTGGTTGAAGTTTCCCGCCTCGCTTTAAGGAAGTCCTTTCGCCGACGTCAGGAAGATGGTATTTATGCGGTCGAGTCTTACCTGAAGAAATCGGAAGGCGGCATATTGCCGGAAAATCCCGACGACCGAACAGAACAGGAGCGAAAACGTCAGCAGCCGGTCGTTATCCTGGGACTGTACAAAGCCATGTATCAGGAAACACTGCGGGTCGGATTTTCCCATTGGTATGCGGCCATGGAAAAGAAGCTCTGGTATGGTCTCAAGACATTTCATTTCACCTTTCAGGAAATCGGCCCGCCGGTGGATTATTACGGCCCTGTGACTCCCTATTTGGGTATCATCAATCAACTGGAAAAAGAGGTTAGTGGTAACTCCCCAGAGCTCTGGTCGTTTCTCCTGGACGGCCTGGAAGAAAAATATTGGCCCAAAGTCGTGCCTGTTCAAAAGGAACAAATATAATACCGCAAAAGGTTATATACATATTAATGCAACGACTAAATATAATCAACCACCTCGCGAGCTCGCTGTCGAGGTATGAAATGAACGTCATTATATCGCGAGCGAGCTACCGAGAAATAACGCTCGTCCCGCGTGAGTGGGATAAAATGTCATGCCGGACTGGCACTCCGGTGCATACCGGATGATCAGGCACCCAGTCTAATCCTGGATTCTCGCTTTCGAGACAGCGTCGCAATTACTTTTTTGTCATTCCGGGCAAGCGAAGCGCGACGAGGAGCCTGCCCCGTACTCGATACGGGTGAATATAGCAACTTTGAACTGGTTCCCGGCTTTCGAGACTGTGTCGCAATAGGATAAATAGCCATTTCGTCTCCTCCGCTGGCGGAGGTGTCACGATGTGACGGAGGTGGACTAAGGAGTGCCAATGTGTAAATTATTAATATTACAGTCACTTAAAAAACATCCACCCC
>JANYAY010000036.1 GCA_025361065.1 Deltaproteobacteria bacterium | reverse complement strand
GAAACCTTTGCACAACTGCATAAAACCATCAATTTTGTCATACCGGCAAAGGAGACTGTGTCATAATAGCAAAAGAGCTATCAATAGTGTCATGCCGATGAAAATCGGCATCCAGACGTCGTCCCGACGAAAGTCGGGAACCAGTTCAAAGTTACTGGATTCCCCCGTATCGAGTACGGGGCAGGCTCTTCGTCGCGCTACGCTTGCACGGAATGACAAAACAGTGATTACGACACAGTCTCGCAGGCCGGTATCCAGTATTTTCAAGTATTTCTGGATTCCGGTTTTCACCGGAATGACTGAAAAGGAAGTTGTGCAAAGCTTTCGACTCAATGCGGTTATTGCTGAATGTTATAATCGCTATTGTATGAGAAAAAACTTGACTTTACGTAAAGCTTCGTAATATGAATTACATATGCCTGAAAAGCCAACCCGCCCGCGAAAGTGGTGCGGAAAGCCAAGGGGTTCCAGAAAAATATCAAGGCCGCTAGGAATGATGAGCATTATACTTGGTGGCCTTTTTTATATAAATCAACTTAATCTACATGGCTTTACCCCTTCATCAGGTGTTATCCAAGGCAATTGCCGCGGTTTTGTCTGAATGAGGAATATCGGTGTTCGGCTCTATAGTCTGTGTCGGCATTAGTAATTGGTAAGAGAAGGAGTTTCAGGATGGCCATTCGACTAGTTGTAGCTGAAAATCACCCGCTTATGTTGAACGGCTTGGAAAATCTTTTCCGGATGGAAGATGACTTCCAGGTAGAGATGCTTTGCACCAACACCACAGAAGCACTGGAGGCTGTGCGTAGTCACAAACCGGACGTCCTCGTCCTGGCTATACATAATCCCGGGAAAGGCGGCCTGATGGTTGCCCGGGAGTTGCACGCTGATGTTCTGATACCTACCAGAATTGTATTTTATACGGCGGAAATCGACGAGGATCAACTCCTGGAGGCTGTCCGGATGAGCGTAGCGGGCATTGTCCTCAAAGATATGGATCCTCAACTTCTGGTGCAATGCATCCGCAAGGTGCATGCCGGCGAACAATGGATAGAGCGGCGAGCGGCCATGCGGTCCTTTGAGAAACTGCTGCGGCAGGAAGCCGGCGCGCGAGAAATTTCCTCCCTGCTCACTTCCCGTGAAACCGCTATCCTGCGTATGGTGGCCCGGGGCCTGCGCAACGCGCAAATTGGCGAAGAGCTCTTCATCAGCGAGGGCACAGTCAAGGTCCATCTGCACAATATCTACGAAAAGCTGCAACTGAAAAGCCGCATGGCGCTTCTGCGCTTCGCCCAGGAAAAAGGTCTTGTTGATTTTACCCAATCACCCAAAGCAGTTATTATCTCGAAAACATCATAGCCTTCTATACCCAAAGATATAGAAAAATAAATTATTTGCTATATGGTATTTTTATTATCGTATGTTATACACAAACCATAATGATGGAGAAGAGATCATGAAAATATCTGAGCAACCCCGGGCACCTCGTTACAAAAGTAAGCTGCCTATGGAAATTGAATCCGGCGAAGGTGTCACCCGCGACTTCAGCGGTTCGGGAATATTTTTTGAGACGGAAGGATGCTTTTCTCCCGGACAGCAAATAGATTTTAGTTTTATCCTGGAACACGTCGATCCGGAACATACTGTTCGTATTACATGCAAGGGAGAAATCGTCAGGGTAGAGGAAAAAGGCAAAAAGATAGGTGTGGCTGCCAGCATTAATTCATATTCGTTTGAAACGCTCCAAAGAACAATTAATAGTTGATGAGATTTTCCGAGGTTTAATTTCCCAGGTTAACCTTAAAATGTTGCGAGGATGCATCAAGGTATGTTACAGGTAGATGTCGAAAGCATCGGCGAAGAAGGTCTTATGTTTTACAGTACTTCTCATTTCCAGCATATGCTCCGTGTTGAGCGAAAAAGAACAGAGCGATCCCAAAAGCCTTTCCTCCTGTTACTTATCGATATTTCCAGTCTCATGGCCCAGGAAACAAAAAATGACATTTTGGAAAAAACCAAGTCCGCTTTAGATGCCTCATTAAGAGAAGTGGATATCCGCGGATGGTATGACCAGGGCAAGGTTATCGGAGTGATTTTTACGGAATTGATGTCAACTGAAGTGACGAGGATAGAAAAAATCGTCAACAAGGTATATGGAAGGCTTTGCCAGTACCTGCTTCCGGAATGGGTCCGCATGCTCAGCATTTCCTATCATGTCTATCCCGAAAATTTCGCTATGCAATCAACCGAGGGGACATTCAATACCAACCTGTATCCTGACCTTACAAAGCGAATACACAACAGGCAGATTTCCCTCATGATCAAGAGCATCAGCGATATATCGCTCAGTGCTGTCGCGCTGATTTTATTTTCTCCTCTTTTCCTTGCTGTTGCCGCCGCCATCAAGGCGACATCGAAGGGCCCCGTCTTTTTCCGACAAGATAGGATGGGAATGAACGGCAAAACATTCCAGCTCTTGAAATTCCGGTCTATGGCAACCAATTGCGATGCCGGCAGCCACAAGGAATATATCAAAAAATTTATCTGCGAACAAAAGAGCGCAACCAATGAGCCCGGCGTTTTCAAGTTGACGAATGACAATCGTATTACACCGGTTGGCCAATTTCTGCGCAAGACGAGTCTCGACGAACTTCCCCAGCTGATCAATGTGCTGTTGGGGGAAATGTCCCTGGTAGGGCCCCGCCCGCCGATTTCCTACGAATGTGAGATTTACGACATCTGGCACCGCGGAAGGCTGCTCACATGCAAACCCGGCATCACAGGGCTATGGCAGGTCACAGGCAGGAGCCGCACGACCTTTGACGAAATGGTTCGACTCGATCTCAAATATATAACCGAATGGAGTCTTTGGCTCGATATCAAGATCCTCCTTATGACGCCGAAAGCGGTGTTGAGCGGAAAAGGAGCCTATTAATATTACCAGAAGGAGATATTTATGTTGAATATGGGTATCATGGGATATGGCTATTGGGGGCCAAATCTCGTCAGGAACTTTAATGTAGCTAAAGGGTCGCAGGTCACCATGGTTTGCGATATGAATAAGCAGAGTCTCAGTAAGGTCAAAAAGGCTTACCCCCAAATCAGAGTCACAGCAGAGGCCGACGAATTGATCAAAGATCCGGAAGTCGATGCTGTAGCAATTGCCACGCCGGTGTTTACCCATTATGAGATAGCAAAGAAAGTATTGGAAGCCGGAAAGAGTGTTTTCGTGGAAAAGCCATTTACCCACACCGTCGCAGAGGCGGAAGAACTCATCGAACTGGCGGACAAGAAGAATCTCAAGATCATGGTAGATCACACCTTTCTTTATACGGGCGCCGTCCGAAAGATAAAGCAATTGATGGATGATAATGTCCTGGGGCCTATTTACTACTTTGACTCCACCAGAGTCAATCTGGGGCTTTTTCAGCATGACGTGAACGTGGTTTGGGATCTTGCACCCCACGATATCGCCATCATGGATTATCTGATCGGTGTCAGTCCCCAGGCCGTTATTGCCACAGGATCGGGCCATTTCAACCGGGGTCTGGAAGATATTGCCTACCTCACATTTTATTATCCGAACAACGTCATAGCCCATATCAATGTCAACTGGCTTTCTCCCGTGAAAGTGCGCACCACACTGATCGGCGGGCAGAAAAAGATGCTGGTCTGGAATGATCTGGAGCCGGATGAGAAAATCAAGATCTATGACAAAGGTGTCAAAGTGACGACGGTAGAAGGGAAATATAATCTGCTCGTCAATTACCGTTCGGGAGACATGTGGGCGCCCAGGGTTGAACAGACGGAGGCCCTAAAACTGATCGCTGAGGAATTCGTCAAATACGTCGAAAATGGTGGAACTGTGGTAAACGATGGTGTCGCCGGCCTGAATGTTGTCAAGATGCTGGCAGCATCCAGCAAATCGCTAGAAAATAAAGGAGCAATGATCAAGCTGTGAATTATAATTGTATATCTGACGACGTCAAACTGGGAAATGACGTCAAGCTTTCGAAGTTTATTAACCTTTACGGCTGCACAATCGGCGACAATACCAAAATCGGCGCTTTTGTAGAAATCCAAAAAAAAGCTGCCGTCGGCAATAACTGCAAAATATCCAGCCATACCTTCATCTGTGAAGGCGTCACAATTGAAGACGATGTCTTTATCGGACACGGGGTGACTTTTGTCAATGACAGTTACCCGCGGGCTACCGCGCCGGGTGGAAATCTCCAGACCGAAGCTGACTGGACCGTAGAGCCGACCCTGATTAAAAAGGGAGCTTCCATCGGTTCCGGCGCAACTATTCTGGCTAATGTGACAATCGGCGAAAATGCCATCATCGGTGCCGGCAGTGTAGTTACAAAAAATGTGCCGCCCGATACCATTGTCGCCGGCAACCCGGCCAGGGTGAAGAGAAAGGTTTAAGGTTCCAGGCCAAAGGCGCACGGATAAAACGCGGTGCTTATACAGAAGTCCGGAACCTGAGACCGGGTAGTAATCACCATTTCGTCATTCCAGCATACGCCGAATTATATTCCAGCGAAGCGCGACGAAGAGCCTGCCCCTTACTTGATATGGGGGAATCCAGTATTTTTATCAAATATTCTGGTTCCCGACTTTCGTAACCTAAAGGTCAAAAGATCGGGACGACGTCTGGATGCCGATTTTCATCGGCATGACGCTATTGATAGCACTTTTTCTGTTACGACACAGTCTCTTTCGCCGGTATGACTTATTTTATAGCGCTTCTTGCTATTTTAGACACAGTCTCGAATGCCTGGGCATGCCAGAGGGAAAGGATTAAGAAAGAAAAAACTAACGTATAAAATTCAAGTTTCAAGGCAAAAGCGCCGAAGATAAAAACTCAAGGTAAAAGGACAAAGGATCGAGGCACAAGGATAAGGAAAGAACTAACTGATGCGATTTGAAGACCTTGCTGTCTGGAAGCGAGCAATGAAGCTCAGTGCAAATATTTACAAGGAATTGAAGAATTTAAAGGATTATGGATTTAAAGATCAAATTACACGTTCTGGATTATCCATACCAAGTAATATAGCCGAAGGCTTTGAAAGAGAGAACTCTGCACAACGACTCCAATCGTCATGCCGGTGAAAACCGGCATCCAGACGTCGTCCCGACGAAAGTCGGGAACCAGTTCAAAGTTACTGGATTCCCCCGTATCGAGTACGGGGCAGGCTCTTCGTCGCGCTTCGCTTGCACGGAATGACAAAATTGTGAAGGCTCATGCGGGGAGCTTAGAACGTAGATGAACATTGGCATAGACATTGGTTATATCAATAAGGACAAAGGACAGGAGTGGTTAAAAGAAGCAAATGAAATATCAGCAATGCTAAACGGATTAATCAAGACAAGACGTAATTTTACGTGAATTGCTTGATCCTTCAGCCCTCAGCCTTCAGTCTTCAGCCTATTTTTTAAAGGAGTTTATTATTATGAACGTACCATTTTTAGATCTCAAAGGTCAGTACAAAGCAATTAAGGATGAAGTGCACGCGGCCATGGACGAAGTCATGGAAAACACCGCATTTGCCGGCGGACCATTCGTCGCTAAATTTGAACAGGAGTTTGCAAAATTCTGCGACAGCAAGCATGCTATAGGTGTGGGAAACGGCACAGACGCACTATGGCTGAGCTTGATCGCTCTGGGAATAAAACCCGGTGATGAAGTTATCACAGTGCCTAATACATTCATTGCCACCGCGGAAGCCATATCATTTGCCGGCGCAAAACCGGTGTTTGTAGATGTTATGGAAGAGACCAATAACATGAACCCGGCGCTGATTGAAGCCGCCATAACGAAAAAAACGAAAGCGATTATTCCCGTCCACCTTTTCGGTCAGCCCGTAGATCTGGATCCGATCATGGCCATTGCTAAAAAGCATGGTTTATTTGTTATCGAAGATGCCTGCCAGGCTCATGGAGCCGAGTATAAAGGAAAAAAAGCAGGATCAATGGGCAATGCGGGATGTTTCAGCTTCTATCCCGGAAAAAACCTCGGTGCCTATGGCGAGGCCGGAGCGGTTGTAACCAATGACGATGAAGCGGCCTCGCAAATGCGGATGTTTCGTGATCATGGTCAGGCAAAAAAATATTACCACGGCATGATCGGCTGGAATGCTCGGATGGACGGTATTCAGGGAGCCGTGCTGCATGTAAAATTAAAATACCTGCAAGGCTGGAACGATGCGCGCAGAAAGCATGCTCAGGAATATTCCGCAATTCTCTCTTCTGTTAAGGATGTCATCCTACCGCGTCAGGCGGAATATGCCAAACACGTTTATCATATCTTCGCCATACGTGTAAAAAACAGAGACGAACTTATGGCTCACCTTGGCACAAAAGGTGTTGCGTGCGGCATACATTATCCGGTTCCAGTTCATCTGCAGGAAGCCTATGGTTTTCTCAATTGTGGCGTCGGCAGCTTCCCCGTCGCTGAAAAGTGCGCGGCGGAATATCTTTCACTGCCGATGTATCCGGAATTAACATCCGAGCAGATTAACTACGCAGCTCAAGAAATTAAAAAGTTCTATGCCTGATGTGAAAGGCGTAAACCTTTGCGCAACCCTATAAATCAAGACATCAGTCATACCGGCGCACGAGACTGTGTCGCAATTACTTTTTGGTCATTCCGGGCAAGCGAAGCGCGACGAAGAGCCTGCCCCGTACTTGATACGGGGGAATCCAGTAACTTTGAACTGGTTCCCGACTTTCGTCGGGACGACGTCTGGATGCCGATTTTCATCGGCATGACGCTATTGATAGCACTTTTTCTATTACGACACAGTCTCGTACGCCGGTATCCAGTATTATCACCGCCTTCCTGGATTCCGGGTCAAGCCCGGAATGACGAATAGGGGAGTTATGCAAAGGTCTCAGTTCGTGAACCCCCTGGACTATGAATGCTGGGATGAGTGGCTCCTCAATACACCGGGCTGCTCCTTTTTTCATACGTCCAGTTGGGTTGATGTCTTGAGCAGGGCTTATAATTACAAGCCTGTTTACTTTACGGAATTCGGAGAGCAAAAACTGTCTGCCATTTTACCTCTGGTGGAGGTGAAAAGCTTTCTCACCGGTAACAGAGGCGTATCGCTTCCTTTTACTGATTATTGTGAGCCGATTGTTTCCGAGAAAGCGCAATTTCCGGAAGTATTCAAGGCGGCAGTCGCTTTCGGCAAAAAACAAAAATGGCGATATCTGGAATTTCGGGGAGGAGATTCATTTTTTCAAGGTGAGCGGCCATATGCCTGGCATTACGGTCATACCCTTGATTTGACGCAAGGTTCAGGCAGGATATATGATGGCCTGCGGGATTCCAACCGCAGGAACATTAAAAAAAGCGAAAAAAATAAAATCGAAATATCTGTTTTGGCAACACCTGCCGCCCTGAAAGAGTTTTGCCGTCTTAACATCATGACCCGCAGAGAACACGGTTTACCCCCGCAGCCTGACCGTTTCTTTCAACATTTGTATGACAATATAATATCAAAGGACAGGGGATTTATCGTCATGGCATCCTGGCAGGGGACCGTCGTCGCGGCAAATGTGTATTTCAATTTCGGGGATGAACTCATTTATAAATACGGAGCCTCGGACCGGGCCTTTCAGCATCTCCGGGCGAACAATCTGGTCATGTGGGAGACGATCAAATGGGGCTGCGATCACGGATACCGGACCCTCTGTCTGGGCCGGACGGAACCGGACAATGAAGGGCTGCGGCAATTTAAAGCAGGCTGGGGCGTGCAGGAACGGATCATCCGCTATTACCGGTATGACCTGCGGGAAGATGCCTTTGTTGAAGCTCCTGACATCGTTAAGCCTTTTCACAAGAAGATGTTCAGCAAACTCCCCATCCCCATTCTGAACTTTTTGGGAAACATCCTCTATCGCCATATGGGGTAGGGATGTCCCGATCGATTGATTGATAGGAGTTTTACGCAAGCATCACTTATAATGCATGGAAGAATAAATATTGGAAAGCTTTGCATAACTGCATGAAACAAACAAGTATGTCATACCGGCGCACGAGACTGTGTCGCAATAGCAAGAAGCGCTATAAAAGCAGTCATACCGGCGAAAGCCGGTATCCAGACGTCGTCCCGACGAAAGTCGGGAACCAGTTCAAAGTTACTGGATTCCCCCGTATCAAGTACGGGGCAGGCTCTTCGTCGCGCTTCGCTTGTACGGAATGACAAAATGGTGATTACGACACAGTCTCGCACGCCGGTATCCAGTATTATCAGTAGCTTCCTAGATTCCGGCCTTCATAACCTGAAGGTTACAAGACCGGAATGACGAATAAAGAAGTTATGCAAAGGTCTCGATTTGGCACCCTTTTTATCTTGATAATTATTAGCTAAAGCTTTTATAATCCGCGCCGTCTTGAGAACTGTTATTTACTATTTGTTATTCAGATACGGAATTCGGCACCGCCTGTAATCGAGAGGGCGGAGCTGTATGTAGCTACTTTTAACCAAATCTTCACGGAGGAAAACCACTAAAACAGTAACCCATGGTGCTCGTCTTTAACCAGCAGAGTAGGCAGCAATGCCTGATTTATTTTTGCCTGTTTGCCAAAATCATCAATATAGTGTATTTTTGCGTAGGATTTGAAAATAAGAAACGATTGTCTATAAGCCTAACGGAACATATGGCGAAAAGCTTAATAGTTTTGCCAAAACTAGGGGAAAAAACAAAAGTGATATTTTCAAAGACTCTTTAAGCAATTACCTTTGGGAAATTAATTCAAGAAAAAAATGAATATCAAATTAGCTATAATATCACCAGATTTACTTGGGAACATTCCCAAAGGGAAAGAGGTTTAATCATGATAAGAGCGAATTTTACCATGAAGTTGAATGATCTGGATGCCGGATTGATAGAAAAGCTTAAAAGTCTCTTCAAAAACGACAAATTGATTGAAATCAACGTTCTGGATGACAGAGACGAAACGGAATACCTGCTTTCAACGCCGGCAAATCGCGAGTCCATTCTCAGATCTCTCGATCAACTGAAAAGTCATGACATTATTTCAAAATCCCCCCAAGATCTCGAGATATGATCACCTTGATCCTTGAGCCTTTGTTTTTTAACTCGTCACCCGTCACTATTTACTATTTACTGTTCCTTAGGAGAGCCATATGAGCATTAAAGAAATCGAAGCCGAGATCAAGAATCTGGATTTGAAGGACCGTGCGGCGCTCGCAAAGTGGATAGTAGAGAGCCTTGACGATCTGTCCGAAGCGGAGGTTGCGATGTTGTGGGCTGAGGAGGCGGAGCACCGTCTGGATGAGTTGGAGCAAGGCATCGTGATTGAAGTGCCCGATAGAGAAGTACTTCGCCGTGCGCGGGCCGCCATCTCATGAAATTGATCGGATTCCATCCCGATGCTGACGCGGAGATCACTGAGGCAGCGCGGTACTACGAGGTGCGTAAGTCAGGTCTTGGGTTGGACTTGATCGGAGAAGTGGAGCGAGCACTTGACCAGATTTTGACAAACCCCGAAGCTGCCCAGCCAATCGGAAAGAGAATGAGGCGGAAATCCTTATGGCGGTTCCCCTACAATCTGATGTACGCTGTTTATCCAGATCGAATTCGAATTTTAGCGTGTGCTCACCAGAAACGACGACCTTTCTACTGGCGAAAGCGGCTAAAGGACACAACAGTGTCGGAAGACCAAATTAAGCCATGAGCTTTAGCTTTGAGCCTTTGGCCTTGGGTCCTTTAACTTGTTACTATTTACTGTTTTTTATGCGCCTCAGTGATGGTTAAATTTTGATGGCAAGACAGGAAAGAGAGAATAACCATATGCATACGAAACCACTTTTTGTCCGTGCGGAATTGGACAAAGAAGCAGCTGTCTGGGTAGCCATCAGTGAAGAGGTCCCCGGACTTGCAACTGAAGGAAAAACTCTGGAGGGTTTGATCGAAAAGCTAAAGGTAATGATTCCCGAGCTTTTCGATGCCAACGGAGCGGTAGGAATGGAGCATGAGGTGCCTTTTGAGATTCTGACTCGCCGTTTTGAAATAGCTCAAAGCACAGAGGGCCCGAGACACCGCTAAAGACTGGAGCGATTGGAGGAGTTATAGTTATGGAAAATATGATTAAAATTCATCTTGAAAGATTACCGGAAGGGTTTTATCTGGCTACATCGGATGATATTCAGGGGTTGGTCGCGCAGGGGAGAACCATTACCGAGACGATTGAAATCGCGCGGGATGTGGCGAGAAAGCTTATAGAAGAGCAAGGCTTACCGGCCGTAACTTTAGGAACTATCTCTGATTCTTTTGAGTATCCTTTGATCATAGGAACATAGACTATGGGACAGTTGTCCGGATTTACATATCGGGATATTGTGCAGCGTCTCAAGTTTTTCGGATTTTCTTTCCTCAGGCAAGCGGCGGGAAGTCATGAAATCTGGTTGAACAAAGCAACAGGCCGTTATACAACGATTCCAAATCACACAGGCGACATGCCCCAGGGCACTCTGAGGGCAATATTGAAACAAGCGGGCATTGCAGTCGAAGATTTTATCAACAAAAAATCGAATCAGTAATAAATAATTGTGGCTGACTCGTCATCCGTCACCAGTTACTATTTACTGTTTTTCAGCCTTTGGTTTTTAACTCGTCACTATTTACTCGTCACTATTTACTGTTGCTTAGACTTTAACTCGTCACTCGTTACTATTTACTTTCTTTTATGCTCCTAAACAAAGCCTACTATACCTTCAAATTTCTTATTCCCCGGCGACTGCAGATTCAGTTGCGGAGATATCTTGTCCGCAGAAAACAGCTGAAATATACAGATACCTGGCCTATTGATTATACCGCCGGTAAACCTCTGTAATATGGTGGCATGGGCTCTCCCGACCAAATATACACGGTATTTGTTTCTTGCGTTTTTTTATGGCGTGGTTACGGTTGAAAAAGTTAATTAAGGGTGATTCTGCCGGAGGTCAAGGTCAAATTGATTGTTATAAGCGCAAGGAACTTGTGTGTCTTAAGAATAAATCATAGGAGTTGTATAGAGGTTTCAATATGAATATGAAAAATATTCTTTGTATCGGTGCCGGTTATGTGGGTGGACCGACGATGGCAATGATTGCCGGCAAGTGCCCTGATCTGCGGGTCACTGTAGTTGATATTAATCACGAACGTATCGCCGCTTGGAACTCCGATCGTCTTCCTGTCTATGAGCAAGGTTTAGACGACTTGATCGGTCAAACGCGAAACCGTAATCTTTTCTTCAGTAAAGATATTGAGAAGGGAATTCGTGAAAATGATATCATTTTCGTGGGAGTTAACACTCCGACAAAGACCTTCGGCGTTGGCGCCGGTATGGCGGCTGATCTTCAATATTGGGAAAAGACAGCCCGCCAAATTTTGGAACATGCTGAATCCTCTAAGATCGTTATCGAAAAGTGTACCCTACCGGTTAAGACTGCTATGGCAATGGAAAGAATACTTAACAGCCGTGATAAGGGCATTCGCTTTGATGTTCTTTCCAATCCGGAGTTTTTGGCTGAGGGATCAGCAATACAGGACCTGGAAAATCCTGATAGAGTTCTTATTGGATCACATGAGACAGAGGAAGGGCTGCAGGCGAGACAAATCCTGGTTGATATTTACGCCCGCTGGGTGCCAAAAGAAAAAATCATTACATCTAATATATGGAGTGCGGAGCTCTCCAAGCTTGTTGCTAACGC
>JANYAY010000021.1 GCA_025361065.1 Deltaproteobacteria bacterium | reverse complement strand
GCCGTACCTGCCTGGCTCTAGATGGGCCGCAGGCATGGCTATGGATAACTCTCACATGGGGGAGGGAAACTTTCTTCTGATAACAGCTTAATAATATAGATGTTTCAATGAAAATATTAAAGAAATTTTGACATTACGAATAATTTTTTGGAGAGGGAACATCATGGAAGAAAGAAAGCATACCAGTTCGCATTACGAAAATGAACTGCAGGAAATCAAAAACGGCCTGATATATCTGGGCGCTCTGACCGAAAAGGCGATTCATGCCGCGATGAAATCTCTACTGGCGCGCAATTCCGATCTTGCTGATAAAGTTATTAAAGATGACTGCGAAATTGACAGGTTGGATACAGATCTGGAAGAAAGATGTATCCGCATACTGGCGCTGCGCCAACCAACAGCGATAGATTTAAGATTTATAACAACGGCCATTAAGATAACCGGACATCTGGAAAGAATCGGTGACATGGCGGTAAATATAGCGGAGAAAGCAATTCTTCTGAACAAAGAACCGCAGCTCAAGCCTTATATTGATTTGCCCAGAATGACGGACCTCGTCAGAGAAATGATTAAGTTGTCTCTGGATGCATTGATTAAAAATGATCTGGAGATGGCGGAAAAAGTCCGGCAAAACGAGCAGGATGTTGATAACCTCAATGAACAGATATTCTGTGAATTACTTACATTTATGATAGAAGATACCAAGACGATTCATCGGGCTATAGTGATTATGCAAATATCAAAAAATCTGGAGCGGATTGCCGATCACGCCAAAGGCATGGCCGATATGGTGACGTATATGGTAACCGGCCAATGCGTTCGTCATCAAACCTGTTCCCTAAACGATAAGGAGCCAGCTTGAAACGACATCTTTTTTATAAGATCTTCGCCACCTATCTGGTTATTATTGCCCTTTCCTTTTTAGTTTTGAATCTGTTTGAGCGCGCTGAAATCAAAAAAGTTATGATCGGACAAATCGAACAGCAATTGCTGACTTCCGCTCAGCTGATTGATTTGAATGCGCCGCAGGATATTTCCCATCAACTGAAGCAAATTGTTCAAATATCCGGTGCGCGGGTAACACTGGTTGACGCCCGGGGAAACGTATTTGCCGATTCGGAAAAAGAAGTTGCCGGATTGGAAAATCATATCGACCGGCCGGAGATACAGGAAGCGAGAGTCAGAGGTATTGGCAAATCCATCCGCTTCAGTACATCCATCGGTGTGGATATGCTCTATGTCGCCGTCCCTATCATGAATGTTGCGGCGATAAAAGGCTATGTCCGTCTGGCGCGGCCTCTTCATGATGTAAAGGATGCGATCGAGAAAACATATAATTCATTTTTTCTGGCATTAGTTATCGTTGCCGTTTGTTCGTTAATTATTGCCATCATATTTTCTTACCGCCTTACGGCACCGATCAAGGCAATGGAAAGATTTACGGAAAGATTGCGCCATGGAAATCCGGAGGGCGCAATCTTACTTAAGACGGCGGATGAAACAGAAAAACTGGCCGATAACATCAATTACCTGGTGGACGAACTGAAGAATAAAATCAGAATCGCCAATGAAGAAAACAGCAAATTGGTAACAGCCTTTGCCAGCATGACCGAAGGTGTTATGATCCTTAATGCGGCGGACAGGATTGAAGTTGTCAATCAGGCCATGAGCAATATAATGGCGATGCAGTATGGTGATGTTATCGGCAAAACTCTGATGGAAGCCTTCCGCAATGTGGATTTGCAGAAAGCTTTTCTGCAGTTCAAGGCAACACGGGAACCGACATCACAGGAAATTGCCTTGGGAAATCTGCAGCCGGTTATACTAAGAGTGAGCATCTCCGGCGTTAAAGGAAACACGGATGATGGAAAGACCATGGTTGTCTTTCATGATGTCACGCTCCTGAAGAAATTAGAGCGGGTAAGAGTTGATTTTGTTGCCAATGTCACGCACGAAATTCGGACGCCCCTCACAGCGATTCTCGGTTATCTGGAAACCATCAGAGATGGTGCAATCGCAAATCCGGATGAAGCGAGAAAGTTTATTGATATAATATTAAAGCATGCACAGCGATTGAACCGTCTCGTGGAAGATTTATTAACGATATCGAAAATTGAGTTGGGAGAAATTAAATTTCATTTTGAAAATGCTTCTATAAGCGATGCCGTAAACAATGTTTTGCCGCTGATTGAGCCGAAAGCAAGATTAAAAAATATCGAAATTATAAATCTGGTTTCGGAAAAATTTCCTTTGATAAAGGCGGATAGAGACAGACTGGTGCAAATATTTGTCAACATCCTGGACAATGCCGTCAAGTTTACTCCGGAAAACGGGAAAGTCAGTATAGCCGCAGAAGAAGCAAACGGCTATGCTGTAATAAGGGTTAGTGATACGGGAATTGGCGTTCCCAAGGAAGAAATAGAGCGACTGGGGGAACGCTTTTACCGCGTAGATAGAAACAGATCAAGGGAACTGGGCGGCACCGGTTTGGGCCTGTCAATTGTCAAACATTTAATGACTGCTCACGGCGGGAAAATGGAAATAGCCAGTCAGCTGGGACGCGGCACAAAGGTTTCTTTATTTTTTCCTTTGGCAAAAATATAACTTTATGTAGTTTCGTCAAAGAAAGAAATGCAATTCAAAAGATGATCGGCAATCAGTCTTATCTATCCTTCCCATCTTTTTTATATTAAAAACAAACAATTGGCCGAAGAATCAGCGAGTAAATTTTTAATACCGATTCATTTTTCTATATTTTAATCAAACTGTCATCATAGTGTAACATTTTATCTGTATATTCCTCCTCGATTACAGAATTAAAAATGCGGTAGCCTGAAAATGCCCGTTTTTATGGCTGAAATTAAAATTAAGATGAAGGAGGAAAAAGGAAAGATGAAGAGATTATGGTTGATTTTGTTGTCGATTGGTCTTTTGATAATCTTCAGCACGGCGGCTTTTGCCGTTGATTTAAAGTTCAGCGGCGAGTTCTCTGCCGCTGGTGTTTATTGGGATAAAACAAGTTTAACAAAAGATAGTGGTCCTTCCACAGCGTTCTATTACCAGAGATTGCGTCTCCGGACTGATTTTATTGTTTCTCCCGGACTTACTCTGGTTACCCGCGTAGATGCCATGGAAAGAGTGTTGGGTGCGGCACGATCCGGAACGGTTACGACACTTGCCGTTGATTCCGCAGGTACTACGGCAGAAAATGAAAATATTGCTTTTGACTGGGTATATATCGATTACCGGTCACCAATCGGTATTTTCAATGTCGGCATAATGAATGACGGCAGTACGGGAACAATTTTCGGCAACGGTTTAGCTCCTGCCGCCCGGATAAAATATTCCTACACCGTCGGTCCGGCAACCCTCAATCTGGCTTATACCAAAGTAAAAGAGCAAAGTTACACGGCTAATACTGCCGCTGCCTATAGTGATGCCGACAATGATAAATATGGCATTGAAGGAGTTTATAAATGGAAAGGCGGTTTGGCCGGCATAAATGTCAATTACTACCGTTATGCCGAGCTTAGACCGGCAACATCAACTACACCAAATAGTAAAAGAACCTATTACATTTTCACACCCTATACCATTGCCAAGTTCGGTTTCTTAGACCTGCAAGCCGAATTTAACTGGGCTACAGGCAAATATACTGAAACCGATTCCGGTATCGGCGACGTCAAGATGGAAAATATTAGTGGTTGGATTGACGCTACAGCAACTTTTGGCCCAATCTATTTCGGAGGCACATTCGCTTATGTTTCCGGCGATGATCCTACTACTACCGATAAAAGAGAAGGTGGCACATTAAACGGTGGGCGTGACTGGAGTCCCAATTTAATTATGTGGAATTACGATCGCAGTATGTGGATAGGTGAACTGCGTTCCAGCAGTGTGGCCGCAGGCTCCGGTTTTGGCACCTCCGGTATGGCCAATGCTTTCTTGTATCAGGGCCGGGTTGGAGTGAAGCCCACTGACAAACTGGACGTAATGACTTCCTTTACCTACGCCAATGCCGAGAAGAAACCGGCTAACTATGTCTCCGACCCGTATGGTTATGAACTGGATGTTACGGCAACATATAAGATAACCAATAACCTGACCTACATGCTGGGCGCCGGTTATCTCTGGACCGGTGATTATTTCAAGGGAGCCAGTGCCACGGCTGCCGTGCAAAATGATTTTATGGTCATCAATAAGTTGACACTGACCTTCTAAAACAGACAAACGTTCCAACTAAGCACCCCGGGGCGGTATTTTACCCGGGGCGTTTTTCATAATTTCCTGCACTATATGGGGAAACGAGACATTGCCACGATTAATCATCACCGGGAGGAAGCGGCAGAATTAAAATGCTCATGCACCGTCTGTGATCTATTAAAACGAAACGGTATCAAGTAAGTTTATAGACACCCTGAATTTTAACCACGGCGGCACCGCCAAAAATTACATCTTTATTTTCTTTGTTTGATGCCGTATCCAGTCTGACAATATTGGGATATTGATAACTGCTGTTTTGCTCAATACTGAGCAATGCACCGTCCCATAAATTATTTTGCAGCAGATAGTTGCCGAAGGCGGAATTTCCGGAGCCGGTTGCCGGATCTTCCAGATAGCCGAATTTAGGAGCAAAGACTCGGGTGCGGAATTCATTCTTTTTATCGGCGACATCATCGGTAAAGACCAGAATAATATCGATTCCATTTTTCAGACAGAATTCTTTCAGCTTAAACTGGCTGGGCAGAATGGCGAGACATGATTTCAAATTATTTATCGGAACAATCAAAGTGTTTAAACCGGCGTTGATCAAGGCCAATTTAAAATTGTTATCAATATCGTTTGCTTCGATATTAAGGGCCCTGGCAATCACTTCCTTCTTCAGTTTTAACTCATGAAATACTGGCGGTGGTGCCGTAATGAAAATAGAGTCGCTTTCCTTGATCTTATTATAGACATTCAGATAAGTATCTTTCACTCTAATCTTGATGATTTCCTGACTTAACAAATCTTCGCGGCCGCCAATAAGGTCATACATGATGCCGATGGTGCCGTGCCCGCAAAAAGCGACTTCGCATTCCGCTGAATAATACTTCAGGAAAAAGTGTTGTTCTTCCGGGAAGAGATAAACCACTTCATTGACAAAGCCTTTCAGCTCTCCGGCAATTATCTGCATTTCCCGATCCGCTATATCATTAACGCCGTTTAAATAAATGCCGGCGCAGGGGTTGCCCGCGGATAATCCTTTCGTAAATGCGTTAATCTTTTTAAAGGGGAACGATTTCATTTTTTACCTCAGTAATTAATCAATCTACGGCCCGCTCTAAATAACAGCGGAATGATCAGGATTAATAAAATGCCCACGATAGCAGTGGCAATAACAACTTCCGTGATGGTTGTAATGCCGATATTTATTGCCCGATAAATTAATATGGCGTTGACGGGGATATTTAAGAACAGGCCGGTGAACAGGCCGGGCGCGTATTTTTTGAGGACTACGGTTGCCACCAGATGGGGAAATACGGCATTGATAATCATGACGCCCAAGAAACCGTAAAATATCCAGCCGATGAAGACAACATCAGGCAAAATTATTCTGAAAAAAGTTACCAGATAGGCGAGGGCGGTAATTATAATCAGGGCAAAATGAAATTCGTTTTTTTCTACCGGGCGATGATATTTGGCGGCATGTTGAGACCAATGCGGCAGCCAGAGCGCTTCTTCGATGTTGTGCAAAGTAATGGCCAGAGGGAAAAACAACAATAAATAACTGTTAAACATGCTCTTATCCTTTCAATGCGGAAACTCCTGCCTGCACCTGTGCCTGCCAAAAATCTTGCAGCCGGCATCTTTAAATAGTTTAAAATGTTCTTCGGCAGAAGTCCAGCAGTTCAATGTTTATCGTTTAGTAATCCAGTATTCTTTTTCTTTATCAAAAAGTCGTAATTAATTAAACTCCTGATATAACAAATAAGTGCTGTGATATTTCTCGCAGAACTCTCCTTTCGAATAGATTAGAAAATAAGACAGTTTACGTAAAACAGTAAATGTTTAATCCTGCTCACGCGGGAAGAGCGTTAATCCTCCGCAGCCAGCTGCGATATAATGACGTTCATTTCATACATCAACAGCGAGCTCGCGAGGTGGTTGATTGTAAATCCGATGATAAATTTATTGCCTGGAAGATGAAGGTATGCTATTTTACAGCGAAATTATCCGTCAGGAGCTATCAATGAACATAAGGGTTCTGGGTTGTCACGGTTCACAGCTTCCTAATTACAATACAACAAGCTTCCTCATCGGTCAGAATGTCCTGGTTGATGCGGGCACAATCACTGCTGTTCTGAGTCTAAAAGATCAACTGAAGATTGATTATATTTTCATTACCCACGCCCA
This sequence comes from Deltaproteobacteria bacterium, assembly GCA_025361065.1. Lineage (GTDB taxonomy): Bacteria > Desulfobacterota > Syntrophia > Syntrophales > Smithellaceae > MVRV01. The sequence goes on along the minus strand of JANYAY010000021.1, from coordinate 45,171 downwards.
TCTGGATCATGTCCGTGATATTGCGTTTCTTGCCGATAACATCTGCCATCAGCGGCGGGAAAAACCGGTGGTGATTGTCAGCACAAAAGGTATTATTGATGCAATTCACCGGCACTTATTTAACAATGTTATCTGGCCTGATTTTTCTAAAATACCAAGCCCCAAAGCACCGGTGATAAAATTTCAGATTATCAAGCCGGGCCGGAAACAAAAAATAGGTGATTTACAGGTAAGAGCCGTCGATCTTCATCATGTGGTGGAAACTGTCGGTTACATAGTTGAAGAGAAAGGGAAAGCCGTGTTCTTTATGGGAGATACGGGACCGACGGAAGAAGCATGGCAAGTAGCAACGAAAACCGCAGGGCTCAAGGCAGTATTTATTGAAACTTCTTTGCCTGACGAATTGAAGGATATCGCCAATATTACGGGTCATCTTACTCCACTTTCACTTGCGGTCGAACTAAAAAAACTAACGGAAGTAAATCCGGAAATTTACCTCTATCATATGAAGCCAAGTTACCGTGAGACTATCAGTAAAGAAGTTGCACTGATAAAAGACAGGAAAATTCACATAATCGAAGACGGCCAGAAGATTCGTATTTGATTTCAACGAAATAATGAAAAAATTTGATCCCACTGCCTATATTGCCGGTTTAAATATTGACGTGATGCGCTTCGGGCTCACAGCAATATCTGATCTTTTATTGCGCCTGGGCAATCCACAGAATTCCTATAAAACATTATTGATTGCCGGTACTAACGGGAAAGGGTCAACAGCGGCTATGACCGCGTCGATCCTGCACTCGGCCGGTTACAAAACCGGTCTCTACACGTCGCCGCATCTGGTCGATGTGCGGGAGCGAATCAAAATTAATGAAAAAGAAATTTCCCGCAATGATTTTAGTCAAATTATCGCCACGGTAAAGAAAGCGATTAAACAGCCTGCAACTTATTTTGAAGTATTGACGGCGGCGGCTCTCCTTTATTTTCAACGCCGGAAAATTGATATAGCCGTGCTGGAAGTGGGCTTGGGCGGCAGGTTGGATGCAACCAATGTCTGCCGGCCGCTTGTTGCGGTAATCACCAATATTGGTTTTGACCACACAACTTATTTAGGGAACTCTTTAACAGCGATTGCCGGAGAAAAAGCAGGCATCATCAAGCAACGCGGTGTTTGTGTTACGGCGGCAAAACAAAAAAAAGTTCTCGAAGTGCTGGAAACCGTCTGTCACCGCAATAAGGCTCGTCTCTACCGGTTAGGTAAAGATATAAAAATCAAGCGGCAAAAAGATGGATTGGTTACTTATTCCGGACTATACGGTAGATTGGATAATTTGACCGTTCCTTTGCCGGGCAGTCACCAACTGGATAATGCGGCATTGGCTTTAGCGGCTCTCGAAATCGCCGGTCTAAAAGGCTTTCCGGTCGATGTTGCGGCAATTGCGAGCGGGCTGAGAAATACAAAGTGGGAGGCGCGACTGGAAGTCCTGAGCCATCGTCCGCTTTTCGTTGCAGATGGAGCGCATAATCCGGCCGGTATGAGTGTTTTATGCCGGTCGCTGAAAAATGATTTTACCTATCGCCGGTTAATTCTCATTTTTAGCGCACTGGCCGATAAGGATTATCGCAAAATGATCCAAAAAATTGCACCACTGGCCGAACGAATAATTCTCACACAACTGCAAACCGGGCGCGCCGTGCCGGTGTCAAATATTTATGAGTATGTGAAAAAAATCGGCTATAAGGCTGTAATTACGGAAAATGTGACGAAATCTGTTGAACTGGCGTTGGAACTGGCCGGAGAAGAGGATATGATTTGTGCAGCAGGCTCACTTTATTTGATCGGAGAGTTAAAACAAGCTTTCCCTGAACCGGCATCTTATGATAAGAAGCCAACAGTCTGCAAATCGGGTGTTTTTCAACACCCTGCTCAACTTAAATAAAAGGGGCATATTTTAGTTTTGGTTAATCGGCGAAGAAATAACTCAATGGTTGCCTTGCTGTCTTTAATAATCGTCTTTTTCTCTTGTCCTCTATTATCAGCAGATGAGACGAAAAACAGTAAAGGTCCCGTCAATATTGATGCCGACACCATGGATTACAATAATACCAGCGATATTTATCATGCTCAGGGATCCGTAGTGATAACCTACGACGGAGGTGTTTTAAATGCGGATGATGTGGAGTTTGACAAGAAGAACAATATAGCTACCGCCCGCGGCAATGCTTTGCTGAAAATGGGCGAAGATACTCTTGCCGGCGATAAGATAGTTTTTAATGTGGAAAATAAAACCGGCATTGCCTATAAAGGCCGGGCGTTTTATGCGAAGAATCATTTTTATATCAGGGGAGACGAAATCGCAAAGACCGGGGAACTGACCTACAGAATAACACAACCGGTGGCAACGACGTGTGACGGCGACAAGCCCGATTGGGAAATTGCCGGCAGTGAAATGAAAATGACCATTGAAGGTTACGGATTAATGAAAGATGCCCGGTTAGTTACCAATAATATACCGGTCCTTTATTCACCATTCCTGCCTTTTCCCGCCAAGACCAAACGACAATCAGGATTTCTTTTCCCCTATCTTTCTTATTCTCAAGACAAGGATGGTGTTGATATAGAAGTCCCCTATTTCTGGGTTATTTCACCTCAGATGGATGCGACGCTTTATTCGCGTTATATTGAAAAAAGAGGATTAAAAGAAGGTGTGGAATTACGCTATTATGCCGGAGAAAAATCTTTCGGTACTTTCTATGGAGATTATCTGGACGACAACAAGCATGTTACGGATACAATCGGAAGTACCGCTGGTATTAATCCTAATCGGCAGGATTTAAATAAACGCTGGTCGTATTATCTGAATCATCAGACAAATTTTGATTCCCAGTCCTATCTCCGTACTGATTTGCGCAGAGTGTCCGACAACTGGTATTTCCGGGATTTTTCAGCCCACAACTATTATACTGACCACTATGCTCAAACAGAGCTGGACCCGTTTAAAAAAGTTCCTTTTTACGGCGATGAATCCCTGGGTTCTTTAGAATCAACCGCACGTCTGTACAAAGGATGGTCAAATTACAATTTAACAGCATTAGTCAGTTCAACAGACAATCTTTCTCTGACGAACAATGACGGCACTTTGCAAAGATATCCGGAAATCACTTTTACAGGAATTAAACAACCACTGTTAAAATCACCTCTGTATTATGAGTTCACGGCAGTTTATGATTATTTTTACCGTGGCGCCGGGCAAAAAGGACATTTTATCGATGTTAGTCCGACTTTTTCCGTACCCTTCAACATTTCCCGTTATGCAAAAGTAATCCCGCAGGTTGCCTTAAGAGAAACATTCTGGAACCGGGATGATGAGCAAGCCCAGGGAGATAATAAAAGCGGAACCAGAAGCATTTATAATTTTTCTCTGGCTCTGAGCAGCCAGGTGTCCCGAGTTTTTGACGTCAATGTGCAAAGCTGGGATAAAATTCGCCATGAAATTAAACCGGAGATAACTTATTCTTATATTCCTTCTGTCCCGCAAAGCAGCCTTCCTGACTTTGCGCCGGTTGTCACGCCTGCCGTCACGCCTGTTGTGGCGGCCACAACAAACGCCATAATGGAGCAAAATGCAGTTGCCTGGGGCGTGACTAACACATTTACCGCCAAACAAAGAGACGCTAAAGGCGCCTATAGTTATCTGGAGTTCCTGCGTGTAAAACTTTTTCAGACTTATGATATCAACGAGGCCAAAAAGGAAATGCAAGGCGCGGCCGAAAGACGTTACTTATCCGATATGGGCGTGGAAGTGGATTTCCGACCGTACAAATATTTATCATTTGCCGCCCGGAATCAATACAGTGTTTATAATGGCTGGACAGTAGCGAATTATGACTTGAATATCAGCGATTGGCGCGGTGATAATGCAACATTGAGTTATCGATACACTTTAAACGCCATTGAAGAAATCGATTTTAATTTAAAGGCAGTTATTACGGATAAAATTGATGGTACGTTTATTTCGCGGCGGGATCAGTTTAATTCCCGAAATATTGAAAACACTATTGGTTTAATCTATCATAAGCAATGTTGGGCGGTGGGACTGGAAATCACCCGGTCCGATTCGGTGGGATTGGATTCCGAGGTCGTATCCGATACCAGATTTATCCTGAAATTATCGCTAACCGGTTTAGGAAAATTCGGACTATAATTCCCGTATAATAGTTATTATTCCTTTGAATTATCAGTTAACATTCATTTTTATCCCAATCTGAGTAATGTTTTATCTGAGCCGATGGGGAAGGATTTAAAATGATGTTGACATACCGGAAAGCTTTTCTTATGCTCTTTGTGCATTAAATGCCTATTGGGGAAGATTTGAATCTATGATAATCTTTAAGCGGATTGCAATTTCCTTAATTTTTTTATTACTATTCTGGCAAGCCTCCATCTGCCTTGCGGCAACTCTCTATACGGAAGAAAACAGGTCTTTCTTGACAGCGCTGAGGAATGATAATGCGGAATCGGCACTGGAATATGCCGACTCTTTTGTTTTGCAGACAAAAACTTCCGGCAAAGTAAAACAAAATAGATATCTGGCCCTGCTGGAGCGCGGGAAAATCGCTCTCAACGCCGGGCGTTATGATCAGTCTATTGCCGATCTGCAGGAAGCCGAAAGAAGATTTCTCGCGATTGAGGGCACGATTTCTTTGACGGAAGGTTTCGGTTCAATTATTACGGATGATACGACACAAGAGTATGAAGCGGAAATGCACGAAAAAATAATGATCAGCCCTTATCTGGTTCTGGCGTATTTAGGGAAGGGTGATTTTGCGGGAGCTCTGGTTGAGCGCAACAGGACAATGAACAAGATCAACCAGTACGTTGAAGCAAGTCCGGAGCGCGGCTATCTGGAAAATCCCTTTGCCCGTCTGCTTGCCGCCATCATGTATGAAATGGAAGACAAACCGGACGATGCGAAAATCGAATACCGGAAAATGAAATGGGATACGGAAGCGGCAAGGCTTGCGAAGGAGAGGAAAAAGTCTACCGATCTGGTGATACTGATTGATACCGGATTGGCGCCGCATAAATATCAAGTGAAATGGGGCCCCCTGCCGGTAGTGTCGAAAGATACGACTATTCAGTTAGGCTTTGCCTATGCTTCTTACGAACCGACAGTTTCCGCCGTTTCGAGACGCGATGTCAGCCTGGACGGTAATCCTGTGGGCCAAGCTCGCCTTCTTTACGATCTGGAAAATACCGTTCTCACGCAGTATGAAAAAGATAAAGCGGCAATAATCGCCAAACTCGTCGGCCGCATGACGGCCAAGGCGGCAACGCAAGTTTCCGCCCATGCCGCCGCAGATAGAGTAGCCAAAGATAATCCACTGGCCGGATTTTTATTAAAGTCACTGGTTAATATTGGCAGTGCGGTCTGGATTGCAGTCGAACAGGCGGATTTACGCAGTTGGTCAACGCTGCCCGCAAAGATTAATTATTTACGTATCAACGGGCTTGTTCCCGGTGAACAGCTGATTAAAATCGATTATGGAAGTGGTATGCAGGAGAAAATAGTCAAGCTGGAAAAGGACAAAATCGGGATTGCTTATTTTTCGTTTGCTAAATAGAATTAATTTTCGGAGGAGAAAATGAAAAACAGATTCAATTTGTTTTTATTAATTATCATAATCAGTTTCGTGGCTGGTTGCGCACCATCTATCAAATATGAGATAAAAGATGAAGAAACGGTAACCGGTTCGGACTGGTCGGCCAAAGACTTGAAAGATGTCAGTGATTACATGGCCGGTTCCGTCAAGCAAGCTGCTTTTATAGCCACCACGCAATATAACAATGAAAAACCGCGCTGGATGCTGGCCCGCGATATGAAAAATGAGACGGATGAGCATGTCAACACACGGACCATTATGGAAAAAATCAGGACCAGATTGATAAACGGAGGTATCGCCACTTTCATTGACGATCAGGCCGTGGAAGACATTTTGAATCAGATGAAACTGCAGCAATCGGGATTATTCGACAGTAAAACAGTTGCCCAGGTCGGAAAATTAGTTGGAGCGAAGCTGATCTTAAGAGGCACCATTTCCAGCATCCGCAAAAAATCAGACCGGAAAGATATCATTTACTATAACATTACCTTGCAGCTGGTTAATATCCAAACCGGAGAAATTGTCTGGACTGACGAAAAGGAAATCCAGCGCCTGACCAGCAAAGCACTATTTCGTTGATATTAACGCAAAAGGATGATTTTATTACCGGGTCAATCTTGTGATTGAACCGGATTGTCTTGAAGCCAGCAGCCTGATTGCCTGTGCCGGCAATCAGGCCAGAGGAGCAAGCATGCCCGACCTGAAGCGAAATAATCTTGATAGATCACTCTCCCCTTATCTTCTCCAGCATATGGCCAATCCTGTTTGGTGGCAGGAATGGAGTTCGGAAGCAATCCAGAGCGCAGTTGACGAGAAAAAACCGCTTTTTGTTTCCGTTGGCTATGCAACCTGTCATTGGTGTCACGTAATGGCTGCCGAGGCTTTTTCGGACGAAGACACAGCCGACTTTCTTAACAGTCATTATATCTGTATTAAAGTAGATCGGGAACAAAGGCCGGACATTGATCAGTTTTTGATGCATTTTCTTGCCGTGCAGAGCGGAAACGGCGGCTGGCCTCTGAATGTATTTCTGACTGCCGATTTTCGCCCTGTCTATGCAATGACCTATGCACCTGCGCGCGCAAGCGGGGCGCAACATTCGTTTCTCAACATAGCTAAAATGGTTTATGATTATTATAAAAAAAACGCTGCTGATATTCCGCCGTTCACAGTGCCGGTAGAACAGCCGACAGTCGCTGCGGAAGAGTCCCTGGTCAAGAGTCTGTTATCCTATTCCGACCGCATTTATGGCGGCTTTGGTTCGGGACAGAAATTTCCTCCTCATTCCACGCTACTATACCTTCTGTTTTTCCTTTCAGTGGAAAATGACCCTGACGTTCTGGCAATTTGCACTGAAACTCTTGATGCTATGCGAAGGCGTGGGCTCAACGACCATCTGCAAGGCGGCATTTTCCGCTATTGCGTAGACCGTAAATGGACGATTCCGCATTTTGAAAAAATGCTTTATGATCAGGCCATGGCGCTGTGGGGTTATGCCCTGGCCTATAAGGTCATGGGAAAAAGCGAGTATAAAAAAATGGCCGAAAGTATTGTCCGCTGTCTTGATGAGTGTTTTGCGGATAATGGATTATTTCTTTCGGCGCATGATGCCGATACGGAACATGTGGAAGGGGCGACCTATGTCTGGAGTTATGCTGAACTTAAAGATGTCCTGACGCCTGCCGAATTTGCACAATTTTCTGAATCGTACTATGTTGATGAGCAGGGCAACTTTGAAGGCCTTATCCACCTGATCAGAAAAAATGATTTTCCCCTTCCGGATGTTGAAGGAAAGCTTCTCGCCTTACGCAAAAAACGGGCACAGCCCGCACGGGACGATAAAATTCTTTGCGGGATAAATGCACTGGTTGCCATTGCCCTTATCCAGGCAGGCCGAAACATGGAGATGCCGGAACTGGAGGAAAAAGCGGCGCAGACAATCCGGCGATTGATTGATCTGTTCTGGGACGGTAAATCCCTGGGACACTCTTATTACAATGGAGCAAAGCAAACTCAGAGTTTTTTATTCGATGCAGCGGCATTGCTTACCGCCATCAGCATGCTCCTGGAAGATGACTTCTCCTGGGATAATATCATGACTGCAATGGCCGCTTATGTTGCATCATTCCAAGACGGCGAACAATGGGTGGAATCAAGAGCGGCTGATTTTCGACCGGTATTTGCATCCTGGTTCGATCATCCTATTCCTTCCAGTATAAGTCTGGCCGAAATGGGCCTGACACGCGTCGATCTGCTTGCCGGGAAGGAAACGAACGCCCGATCCTATCTGTCGCCTTACCAGGCTGATTTTTTTAACATCACCATTATGATGCATAACGGGCTTTTCCATCTGATTACATCTGAACGCGCTGTCCCCTGGTCCCAATTACCGGCTAACACACTGCAAATGCGCGGCAAACAACAAACCGATTGTTACAGGGGAACATGCCGGATACGGCAGACGAAATAGGAATTGAGGGAGAATATTCAATGGCCACGGAAGATTTAAGTAAACTGAAGATTGACAAGCAGGCTATGATTTACGGGCCTAAAAAGAGCAAACGGCTTTTCTATATTATTGCCGGTGTTGTTGTGCTGGCAATTCTGAGTGTGCTGTATGTCAAGGGTTATCTGACCCCGGCAGTGACGATAGACATAGTCACTGTGACCGAGATGCATCCATCGCAGACTTTTACCGTGCTCAATTCCAGCGGTTATGTGGTCGCGCAACGCAAGGCGGCATTGGCTGCGAAAATAACCGGCAGGCTTGTTTCTCTTACGGTGGGTGAAGGTAACCTTGTTCGCAAGGGGCAGATAGTTGCAAGGCTGGAAAACGAGGATACTCAGGCCAATGTCAATCAGGCCCAGGCGAATCTGAATATGGCCAGGGCTAATTATGAACAGGCAAAATCGGAACTGGATTTGGCAGCTCTTACGTATGATCGTTACAAAGCCCTGTCGGAGAAAGGTTCAGTATCAAAAGCGGAATTTGATAATGCCGAATCCAGATACAAGAGGGCGCAGTTTGCTGTTAATTCTTTTGCGGCGGCAATTAAAGCCGCCAGTGCCCTGGGTGATGCGGCGCGGGTTGCCCATGAAAACAGTTTCATCAGGGTGCCCTTTGATGCGGTAGTATTGACAAAGAACGCCGATATCGGAGATATTATTACACCCCTCGGTGCAGCGGCAAACTCCAAGGCGGCAGTCATTACCATTGCCGATATGGGTTCATTGGAAGTAGAAACTGATATCTCCGAGGCCAATCTCTCCGCTGTCAAGATAGCTCAGCCTTGCGAAATTCAAATTGATGCCATTCCCGATAAACGTTTTCGCGGAGTTGTTCAGACAATCGTTCCGACCGCCGATCGCAGCAAGGCCGCAGTCATGGTCAAAATTAAGTTTCTGGAAAAAGATGGACGTATTTTACCGGAGATGAGTGCGAAGGTTGCTTTCCTGTCGCGGTCTACTACGCCGGATGATCGGAAGCCTTTCATTGCCATCAATAAGACGGCGGTAATTAATCGGGACAAACACAAAGCCGCCTTCCTTGTTCAAGGTAAACACGTTCTCGAAACACCAATTCAAACCGGCCGGGAATGGGGAGAAATGGTTGAGCTCCTGGAAGGTCTGAAACCAGGCGATAAAGTTGCCGTCTCGCCTCTGAATAAATTAAAAAACCGCTCCCCGGTGAAGATAGGGGAACGATGATGAATGACCCGATTGTGGAGATCAGGAATATCAAGAAAAGCTACCAACGGGGTAGCTATGTTATACCTGTTTTGCAGGATATAAATCTTGATATCAAAAATGGCGAATTTATGGCGCTCATGGGCCCATCCGGATCGGGCAAGAGCACCTTACTGAATTTAATTGCCGGTATCGATAAAGCCGACAGCGGAACGATTCGTATCGAAGATACCGAGATTACAACGATGTCGGAGACTGAACTGGCCTTGTGGCGGGCATCTCATGTCGGATTCATCTTCCAGTTTTACAACCTGATCCCCGTGCTGACAGCTTATGAAAATGTGGAACTTCCCCTGCATGTTACCAGCCTGCCCCGCAGGGCCTGGCGAACACATGTCGAAATGGCGCTGCGGATAGTCAATCTGACGCACAGGGCCGATCATTATCCCAATCAATTGTCCGGCGGTGAACAGCAGCGGGTGGCCATCGCCCGGGCGCTGGTGACCGATCCCACAATTTTAGTCGCCGATGAACCTACCGGCGATCTCGACCGCACCTCCGCCGAAGAAATATTGGATTTACTGGAACGCCTGAATGCGGAATCAAAAATGACCATTATCATGGTTACCCACGATCCGCGGGCGGCAGGCAAGGCCCACATTATCTCGCATCTGGACAAGGGAATCTTATACAATGCTGATACTCAAGCTGCTCCTTAGAAATGCCTTCCGCCATAAGCTTAGGAGCTTCCTGACTATCCTGGGCATAACCATTGCCATCCTGGCCTTCGGGCTTTTGCGGACAGTTCTCACCGCCTGGTATTCCGGAATTGATGCCTCATCAGCCAGCCGTCTGGTAACTCGCAATGCCATCTCGCTTGCCCACCCGATGCCTCTTTCCTATAAAGAAAAAATCCGGATGATCGATGGGGTAAAAGCAGTTACACCCGGCTGGTGGTTTGGCGGCATCTATAAAGACAGAAAGAATTTCTTTCCCAACTTTGCTTATGAACCGGCCACCTTTCTGGAAATGTGCCCGGAATTTCTATTAACTCCGGTGGAAAAAATGGCGTTTATCAAAGATCGCAAGGGTTGCGTCGTCGGCCGGAAAACCGCCGCCCGCTTTGGCTGGAAAGTCGGGGATACCGTTACGCTTGATGGAACAATTTTTACCGGCAAGTGGGATTTCACCATTCGCGGTATTTATAAAGGCCGTGATAAGAATACCGATGAAACCCAATTTTTCTTTCAGTACGATTACCTCAATGAAAAAATGAAAAAAACAGTCAAGCCGCGTGCCGATCAGGTCGGCTTTTTTTTCATTTCCGTCAAAGACCCCGATAAAGCAACGGATGTGGCCATTGCTGTAGACAAACTCTTTAAAAACTCTTATGCGGAAACTCTTACTGAATCGGAAAAGTTATTTGCCCTGCACTTTATATCCATGATGGAGGCTATTATTGTCGCCATTCAAATAGTATCTTATATCATCATCATTATTATTATGGCAGTTATGGCTAATACCATGGCCATGACGACGAGGGAAAGAATCGGCGAGTATGCGGTGATGAAGACGATGGGCTTCGGTGGACGCCACATCGCCACAATAATCTTCGGAGAATCTTTTGTTATCAGTGCATTGGGCTGCATTCTGGGTATCGCTTTGACCTTTCCTGCGGCCAGTATTTTTTCCCGGACTGTCGGATCAACTTTTCCGGAGTTTATCATACAGCCTAAAACCATTTATCTCGATATTGCCGCTGCATTGATTATTGCATTCATTTCGGCCTTGTTTCCCACCTGGCAGGCCATTAATATCCGCATTGCCGATGGTTTGAGGAGAATACAGTAAAAATGGCAATTCCCTTTTCCTATAGCTTTCGCAACCTCTGGACACGCCGGCTGACAACCATATTAACAGCTTCCGGCATGGCGCTGGTGGTCTTTGTTTTTGCCGCCGTTCTCATGTTTGCCGATGGATTTCAGAAGACGCTGGTGGACACAGGTTCGTATGACAACGTTATCGTCAGCCGGAAAGGGTCCGGTGCGGAAATGCAAAGCTATGTTCTATACAGCGATGCCTCTCTCATTGAATCGTATCCGGAAATAGCTGTGGGCGTCAATGGAACTAAGCTCCTGACCAAAGAATCTGTCGTCCTGATTAACCTGCTCAAAAAGGACAGCAAAAAGTCTTCCAATATAATTATCCGGGGCATTACGGAAAATTCTCTGGCCTTGAGGCCTCAATTAACAATTGTTGCCGGACGAATGGCCCGACCCGGAACCAATGAAGTGATTGTCGGCAACGGCATAGCCAACCAGTTTCAGAATTGTGAAATTAATAATGTGCTGCATTTTGCAGTGCGCGACTGGGTTGTCGTGGGCATTTTCGATGCCGGCAATACCGGCTTTAGTTCAGAAATATGGGGCGATGTCCATCAGGTCATGCCGGCATTCCGCCGGATGGTTTATTCCTCATTGACTTTCCGGTTGCAGGATGCCGGAACATTTGTGGCTCTGAAAGCGCGGATCGAATCCGACCCGCGCCTGACGCTCGAAGCAAAACGGGAAGTAAAATACTATCAGGAACAGTCGGAGGATATGGCTAAGTTTGTTCGCATTCTCGGGATGACGATTACCATAATATTTTCTTTAGGAGCGATTATCGGGGCAATGATCACCATGTATGCCGCCGTAGCTAATCGCACCAATGAAATCGGCACTTTGCGGGCGATTGGTTTTCGGCGCCGCAATATTCTCGCAGCCTTCCTCATGGAATCATTGTTGCTGGGTTTTGTCGGCGGCTGCATCGGCCTTATTTTTGCTTCTTTCATGCAGAATCTTACCGTATCAACTTTTATGAGCTTTCAATCTTTTTCTACCCTTGCTTTCAAATTTCAGTTGAGCGCAAAGATTGTTCTGGAATCGCTGATTTTCTCCAGTCTCATGGGTTTGGTTGGCGGTTTTCTTCCTGCCATCAGAGCCTCTCGCATGAATATTGTGGATGCGCTGAGGGCAATATAGGAAAATGGTATTGGTTGTTTTCCGGTCATTCTTCCATTGACATACCAGGTCGAATTGATTTATGATTCCTCCGCGAAAAGGCAATGCTTTATAAACCAAAACAGGAGGCGTTTCATGAAAGATGTATTTGTAGTAAGTGCTGCGCGAACGCCCATCGGGCGTCATAACGGATATCTGCGCAAATACACTGCGCCGGATCTCTTAGGGGTGGTTTTAGATGAGGTTCTCCAGCGGATAGATCTCGATCCGGGGCTGGTGGATGAAGTTGTTACCGGGTGCGTGTATCAATTAGGCGAGCAGGGGTTCAATATCGCGCGAATGGGAATCCTTGCCTCCCGACTGCCTATCTCTACTCCCGGAGTATCGGTCAACAGGCAATGCGGCAGCAGTCTCACGGCTATTCAGATCGCACACATGATGATCGCCTCCGGCAACATGGACGTTGTCATTGCCAGCGGCTGCGAGATTATGTCGAAATATACCATCATGTCCGACATGAACGGTACGTTGTATACAGGCCAGCCGATGAACCATCCGATTACGCCGGCATATATCGAAAGATTCGGCATTCCCGATCAAATAGCATCCGCCCAGAAGATCGCCAACAAATACGGCATTACCAAGCAGGAGTGTCAGCAGTTTGCCGTCGCGAGTCATCAGAAAGCCCATCAGGCGACACAGGGTGGATATTTTAAAAAAGAAATAATGCCCATGAAAGGACTCGATAAAGAGGGCAACGAGATCACCAGGGATTCCGATGAGACCATCAGACCGGACACAACGCTCGAAAAGCTCGAATCTCTGAAAGTGTTGCCCAATAGCGAATGGCTGACGCCCGGCCTTTCGAGCACTATTACGGACGGATCATCGGCAGTTATTCTCATGAGCGAAGAGAAAGTTAGAGAACTTAAACTGCAGCCGATGGCCCGAATAGTTGCCAACGCCGTTGTCGGTTCGGACCCGGTTCTTATGCTGACGGGTCCCATTCCGGTTACTCCTGTGGTATTGAAAAAAGCCGGATTGAAAATGGATGATATCGACCTTTTTGAGGTCAACGAAGCGTTCGCGCCCATTCCCCTGGCCTGGGCGAAAGAATTGAAGGCCGATCTGAATAAACTGAACGTCAACGGCGGCGCCATGGCCCTGGGGCATCCGGTGGGCAATTCGGGATGCCGTCTGACCATTACGGCAATCCACGAGTTGCAGAGAAGAAAAGCAAAGTATGCGCTGGTGACTTTATGCACCGGCGGCGGTCAGGCGCCGGCGACAATTTTCGAACGCGTTTGACGGCAGTGCAGGCAAATGTGTGAATATTTTAGCGAGCCAGGTAGTAGTAGCGGTTCAAATCGAACAGTCCCGCATGCACCGGTTCGTCTTCATAAAAGCGTTTTTGAAACCAGTCGTACGCATCCCAGAGGCGGTCCTCCGCTCTGTTAATGCCGTATTTGGCCAGCCTCGCTTCGTCTCTCGGGCCTTTCTCATAATGGGCGAGGATATCGAAAAAGTCCGGCAGGTCCCCTTCCTGGACATCAAAGAAGTAGTTGGGGTATGATCCGATGAGGCCCCAAAGAAAATCAGCACTGTTCTTGGATATATCCAGCTCGCCTTTTTCACTGAACAGATGGGTAACATTGTTGTGCCATTGATTGATCACGATGGAGAACGCCAGATCTTTTCCGTTTTTCAGGCGTATTCTCGTGTAAATAACGTTGGCATTATAGTCTTTGGCCAAGGAGAAAAAGGGCATGCCCGGTTTGGTAATAGAACGAAAAGCCTTCAGGTAGTCATCGTTGGTTTTAAATTTCTCAGGCAGCGGCGTATAGCCGGTTCCTGTCTGATCATAGTTCACGGGATCAAAAGCAATTTTTGTTTGAGGCAAAATATGCTTGTTCACGACATATTCTATGAACTCGCGCTTCGGGTCATTACTGCGGAAGGAAATTTTCGCCGGCATCGCCGAAGGATAGTAATGAATCTTCTCCAGATCAACCCCCTGATACCACGACTGCATGATCGCATTTCTTTTTGACTGAGGCATTAATTCCAGAAAGTAGCTCTCGCCTTCAACACGCAGTTGATCCATATAGTACCGGAGAGCCAACTGGTGGCCGGCATTGCCATATACATCAAATCCGGCAACGAGCGCGTAATAGATACGCTCCAACAAGGGATAGTCAATAATCCACATTGTTTTGGGCAGGTTTCCCCACGCCCCCTTATACACGGAGGCGCTGTCGAAATGGCGATAGACGGTAAGCAGCGGAGCGTCAGAGGCATTATTGCCCTTCCAGACGGACTCATAGCCAAGACCGGTGTAGTGGTGGGACATGTAATAGTCCTGCCGGTCTTTATAAAACTCCGCGGCTGCTTTTCTATGTTCATCTTTCAGTGCATTAAAGATTCGCGTGTCGCTGCCCATTTCAATGGGCATGCGCAGGCTTTTGCTTTGCAGCTTCAGGAAGGCCGGATACAAAGTGGCAAGATCATGATCGGGATCCATAAACATGATCCAGAAATGATCGTTGATCACATTAAGGGCAATCTGACCCTTACAGACCGGACCGTGGATAAAGGTCATGATGATATAATGTGCGTTGTCCAATAAGACCTGATAGCGTGATCGGGGGGGGATCTGTTCAAATGCTACAAAAGGATTGGCGCTCAGTTTCGTTTCATATCCTTCCTGGTGCGGGGTCTGTAGCCATTGCGGCTGGATAAAAAGTTCCTCGAATCGCCGCAGCTTGGCATCATCGAGTTCAAATACCATATGAGTTTTATGGACGATTGTGGAATGAATCTTTCTGAAACGATAATAGACGCGCTCAACACCGGGGTCGTCATAAGGACGCACGGTGGCAATCAAATCAATGGGCTTGCCGGGTGCGGTCTTCGAGCGGACGAGTTCGTAATACTCAAGAGTTGGTGTGCCGAATTTTAAATGAGCCAGGAAAAGATGTTCATAAATATAGCGTGCCGTCATGGCGTGTTTGGCATCATCGAGGTTAAAAAAAATCTCCCACTGTTTTATGGCGACGGCGTCGCTTGCTTTGGGTGAGGTTAGCATCTTCTGCTCGGCGGCATCAGGTCCCCTGGCACCCTGGCCCAGCCAGCCTGCAACAATATCGAATTCATCTTGTTTTAACGGAGGAAAACCGAAAGGCATACCTCGATTCGGGTGTTTTTCCAGATACCCTCCCAGCTCTTCCTTGTTCTCCGAACAGGTCAGGTCATCGGCTTCCGGCTTATACTCCCCGATACTTTTCGGATTATTCATCTTATGGGAAATTATTTCGATCATGACAGAGTCATTGGACCCGCCGGAAACCTTACTGTCGGTAACGCTGAAAAACTCTTTCCGACGCCACTCCCCGGTCGATTGAGCGTCTGTGAAGAGACGTGTTGGGTCCATGGACGTCAGTCGCGAGCCATTGTAAACGGCCTTTTTTGTGGCGCCACGATCCAACCCCTCAAAAGAGTCGAGCTTCAGCTGACAGGGCGAATTGTAACAGGAATGGCAAACGGCACAGCGCCTGTCCAGTATTGGTTTTACTTCCTTGAGGTAATCTATATTTCTCGTCGGGATTTGGAAAGCCACCGGCGCCAAAACTTTCGCCGAATAACATCCGACAATAAGTGCGGCCATAACCAAAACAACAGCTGCAACATTCCTCATGGATTACTCCCCCTTAAAACGGAACAATATTTTCGTGGCATTGATGCTTAAATGGTAATGGAAACTGTAACTAAAGTGCTTCTACAGAGTCAGGACATTGAGGATCTAATCTGACCAGCTCTTCTTGTTTCACGTTAGATGCTGCAGGCAAGGACTATTTCTTCTTATAGCCCTTATCCAGGCCAAGCGCCAGCATTAATATCAGTTTTATCTGATAGTTAAAATGTATCATTAATCACAGGCAGGTCATTCGGCACTTTTTTGGTAATTATTCCATTGACATGGAGGAGTGTGCTGTCCTATACTTCCGTTAAAGAGAACCATATTTTAATCAACCACCTCGCTGGCTCGCTTTTGAGATATGAAATGAACGTCAATTATATCGCGAGCGAGCTCACGAGAATTAACGCTCATCCCGCGTGAGCGGGATAAAAAGAACAACCGGCTGCGGAAAGGTGAGTATGATGAATATTCGGAAGCTTACCATTATTTCGTTTCTGATTGGCGTCTTTTTCCTGATCCCGCTCTATCTGGGAGCGGCGGACCGCCCCGCGGAGCAAAACATCCCCGGTAAGGATACATCCAATCCCGTTCCAATGCGCCAACCTGATGCCGCCCTGTCCAAATCCAGTCCGACTTTACGGCTCGAGAAGCATGCCCGCAAAGGGGTAAAATGCATTGTTTGTCACGAGTCAGCCGAGCCCTCCACAACGCCTCAGGCGGAAAAGTGCAGTAGTTGCCATGGCGATATGGGTAAGAAAGCAACACCTGCCGAAGCCGCACACAATCCGCACAAGTCACATGTGGGCGATCTTCTATGCGGCAAATGCCACAAGGAGCACAAGGAATCAGTCTTGTTTTGCAATAAGTGCCACGTCTTTGAAATGAAAGTGCCGTAAAGGACAAAACAATACGTCCGGGATCGGTGGAGAGAAGCAAAGGATGTCGGGAAAAAACCAGGCAGAAAAGGGAGGTGTCAAATGGCCGGTGAAAAGGAAAAAGGCAAAGAGATCAATAGACGAGGCTTTCTAAAAACGGCGGCAATCGGAATTGGCGCTACGGCTCTGGGCGGTTTGGCCGTGTCGGGCGAAGCGATGGCGGCGCAGAAGAAGGAAGCCCGCTGGCACGGCGAGGCAGATGTTGTGGTCGTAGGCTACGGTGGTGCCGGTGCAGCGGCGGCAATCACGGCACATGATGCCGGCAAAAAGGTCGTCATCCTGGAAAAAAATGAAAAAGGGGGAGGCTCCACTTATATGTCGGGCGGTTTTTTTGTGAGCCCCCAGGATGAACAAGGCGCCATCGATTATCTTATGTATTGTGCCAAAGCAGGCGGTGATAAATATTTCGACGTTGACAAGGAGCGTATTTCTGTCTGGGTAAAAGAGGCGATGAAGAATGAGAAATGGATACGCTCTCTGGGCGCAAAGGACCTCTCTATTACCGTAAAGGGGTGGTTTGATGTGAAAGGAGCTGAGGCAGCTTATACTTCCTGGCAGTTGAAGCCGGACACATCGGGAGTCGCACTTTGGCAGGTTCTCTCTGATGCGGTAGCCAAGAGAAAAATCGAAGTAATGTACAACTCGAGCGTCGTGGAACTCGTCACACAGGGCAATGCCCCCGGCAAGATCGAGGTCACCGGCGTCGTCGTTCAAAAGGGCGGCAAGAGTGTCTCCATCAAAGCCAAAAAAGGCGTTATCCTCACCTGCGGCGGGTTCGATTACAATGAGTCGATGAAGCAGAATTTCCTTGCGGCGTATCCCAACTATTCCGTGGGGAATCCGGGCAACACGGGAGATGCGATAAAGCTTTCGTCAAAAACGGGGGCTGCACTCTGGCACATGACGGGCACTTCAGCGACAATCTGTCATAAGTTCCCGGAAGTACCCGTCGCCTATCCTTCCATGCTGAAGCTGGCCGCTGGCCTTTTTGGGTCCTTAATTTTCGTGAGTAAATATGGCGAAAGGTTCTTTGACGAGGCGCAAGGTTCCTATGATGTCCCGGCTAAGGCGATGTACAACTACGACCCGGTTAAGTTTGACTTTGCGAATCTCCCCTGCTGGGGTATCTTTGACGAGAAAGCGAGAACTAAAGCTCCCGCAGGAACGCCTGTCCCGATGGGCAAGCCCATTTATAAGTGGAGCGCGGACAACAGCGAGGAAATTGCCAAAGGATGGATACTCAAAGCGGATAGTATAAGTGAGCTGGCCCGGAAAATTGGCATTGAACCGGCGGTGCTGGAGAAAACCGTCGCCAACTGGAACCGTTTCTGTGCGGAGAAAAAAGATCCCGAGTTTGGTCGGGAACTGGGACTCGTGCCCATCGACAGCGCACCCTTCTATGCCTTGAAAGGCTACCCGGGTCTTTGGGGGACGGCAGGCGGACCCAAGATCAACATCCATGGAGAGGTTGTCGATGCCAAAGACGAACCGATTAAACGTCTCTATGCAGCGGGAAATGCCTCCGGCTTTTCTTTCCCGCATATGTATCCCTTGAGCGGCACGGCGATCGGCGACTGCTTCACCATGGGACGTATTGCCGGGAGGAGAGCAGCCGGATGAGGCGGACTTAAAAACAGCAAGGTGGGCATCATGACTTGTTGTGCGGCGGAAATGAAAACTCCGTCTAGCAGTTGTTAATGGCCCAAAAGTCATTTGCCGAAGTTCGGCATGTGTCAGAGGATATGTGGTGATGGTCGGGTTTGTTGCCGGCGGAAGAGCAAACCCGGCCATTGCTATCGACAAACTCTTTAAAAACTCTTATGCGTAGACTCTCACCGAATCGGGAAAGTTGCTTGCCCTGCACTTTATATCCCTACCGTATCTACTTTATGAGTTTTCAATCCTTTTCTACCCTTGCTTTCGAATTGCAGTTGAACGCAAAGATTGTCATGGAATCGCTCATTTTCTCCAGTCTCACGGTCCTAGTTGGCGGCTTTCTTCCGGCCATGAGCCTCCCGCATGAATATTGTGGATGCTCTGAGGGCGATATAGGAAAAATCTGTGCTATCCCGTAATCCTAAAAGAAGCTCATTGTCAGCATTTCAGCAACGCAGGCGGGCTTTTCCTGTCCTTCAATTTCAATGGTATGTGTTTGCGTCATCAGAATCCGGTTGCCGGGTTTTTCTTCCAGAGCGGAAAGAACGATGCGATCACGGATTTTGGCACCGGACACAACAGGATTGATAAACCTCACTTTATCCAGACCATAATTGATCAACATCCGCGATCCTTCCATCTTCAGCGGTACCTGATAGGCGAAAAAAGGCAAATGAGAAAGAGTTAAAAATCCATGGGCGATCGTTTTACCAAAAGGGCCCTGGGCGGCTTTTTGCGCATCAACATGAATCCACTGATGATCTTTGGTACTGTCGGCAAACTGATTAATCTGGTCTTGCGTCACTTCTGTCCAGTCAGAAAGAAATATTTCCTTGCCGATAAATTTCCCCATCTCCTTTAAAACTGCTGCTGCGGGCATAATCTTATCCCTCCCTTTCCCATATTTTATTTTGCTGCAATATATCACAGTGCTCCACAATAGCAATCAGTGGTGCAGTAAAATATTATACGTTATCTAATTGCAGGCGGCGCAGTTGCCGTACAGACCAGATTAAAGAGATTCCGGCGGGAAGGTGATGATGTCATCAATACTGGACACACCGGCAAAGAGCATCGCCAGACGGTCAATGCCGACAGCAATACCGGCGCTGGCGGGAAGATCATTGAGCGCGACGAGAAATTTTTCGGGCAGGGGATAAGCAGCATAGCCTTTTTGCGCACGGAGTTTCTGCGCTTTGGCAAAACGCTGCCGTTGTTCGCCGCCATCAGTCAGCTCCGAAAAACCATTAGCCAGTTCCAGGCCGCCGATATAGAGTTCAAAGCGTTCCGCCAGTGATTTATCGCTTTCTTTCAATCTGGCCAGTGCTCCGAGCGAAGCCGGGTAATCGTAAAGAAATGTCGGCTTATTCATACCTAAATTAGGTTCAACATGTTCGACCAGGATTTCATCAAATATGCCTTTGCGGAGAGCCTCTTTCATAGTTACAGGGGCATATTTTCCAAATGCCTGCTGCACTGTAATTCTTTCCCAGGGTGAGGCCAAATTTATTTGTTTACCCTGCCAATGGAGTCTATTGGAGAAACCAAGGTCGCAAGCTGCACTGATGATCATCTCTTCGCACTGGCTCATCAACTGCTGATAGTCGAATCCGGCAACATACCATTCCAGCATGGTGAATTCCGGCAGGTGCAATTTTCCTCTTTCTCCGGCGCGAAAACATTTGCTCAATTGGAATATCAGCCGATACCCCGCGGCCAGAAGCCTTTTCATGCAGAGCTCCGGTGAAGTCTGCAAAAACCAGTCGCCGGAAGGAAGTGCTTCGATGTTTTCTTCCGGAGCGGGCGCGGGAATCCTTACAGGAGTTTCAATTTCCAGGAAATTTTTATTGATAAAAAAGATGCGGATGTTTTGGATCAGACTGGCGCGAAGATGCAGAGCATCACTTTTTCGCGCCAGTAAAAAAGTGTTATCAGATATTGAGTTGTCCAACGTAAGCTAGCCTTTGACGCGGGTCATATATTCGCCTGTCCTGGTATCAACTCTGATCTTTTCGCCTTCGTTGACGAAGGTCGGCACTTGAATGGTATAACCTGTTTGCAGCTTGACCGGTTTGGTGGCGCCGGATACAGTATCTCCTTTGGCCCAGGGTTCGGCTTCCGTGACAGTCAGGTCAACAAAATTGGGCAGGCTGATACCGATAGCCTTGTCTTCGAAGAGCAGAATTTCCGCTTCTATGTTATCAATCAGGAAGTTTTTGGCATCGTCCATCTGCTCTTCCGTCAGATAAATCTGCTCATAAGTTTCATTGTCCATGAAGCAGTATTTGCCTTCTTCTTTGTATAAATACTGCATCTTTTTTTCATGCAAATCGGCTGTTTCAAAAGTATCTACGGAACGAAAAGTGCGTTCGAACTGGTTGCCGTTGAGCATGTTTTTCAGCTTGCAGCGGTATAACGCCTGGCCTTTGCCCGGTTTGACAAAATTAAATTCGGTGAGGATATAAGGATCATTATCGATTTTGATCCGTAGTCCTTTTTTCAACTCACTGGCTGTGTACATAAAACTCATTCTCCCGTTATTTTCCTGTTAATATAAACTTATGATGGTTTGTTTTGCCCTTACTAATCTATTTACGTAAACTTGTCAAAAAAATGTTGATGTTTTTGCAAGTCTTTTTTGATTGCCAGGGACATGATGTTCAAGGGAATCTTTCCGGTGCTTCCCGGTACATCCAGAACATATTGCGGCAGGCTCAAACCAGAGCATTGTCGCCAGATATTTTCCATCATGGCCATGCCCGTTTTTATATCCGTGCGAAAATGCTTGCACCCTCTCACCGGATCGCAATGAAAAAGGTAATAAGGACGGACAGATATCTTTTGCAGGCCGTAAAGCAAATTCTTCATTATTTCTGCTGAATCATTGACTCCCTTGAGCAGAACTGATTGATTGGAAACAGGAATGCCGGCTTCCTGAAGCATGTTGCAGGCGCGGGAAGACTCCTTGGTGATTTCCTGAGGATGGTTAAATTGTGTGTTAAACCAGAGTGGCCGGTAGCGTTTAAGTATCCGGCAAAGATTCGGCGTAATACGCATTGGCATGACAGCCGGAGCGCGGCTGCCGATGCGCAAAATTTCCACATGCGGGATAGCGCGCAAAGATACCAGCAATTCCTCCAAAACATGGTCTTCCAGAGTTAAAGGGTCGCCGCCGGAAATAATAACCTCCCGAATTTGCGGATTGGCGGAAATATAGCGGATCATTTGCGGAAGCCTGGCTTTTAAGCTGATTTTCCGGGGGGCTGACCAAAAGCGTTTCCGGTTGCAGTGCCGGCAATAGGTGGCGCATATTTCCGTTACAATAGCCAGGCAACGGTCGGGATAGCGATGTACAAACTTGGGCACAGGCATATGAGAGTCTTCGTCCAGCGGATCTTCGGGGCTCTCATCCGGCAGAATTTCCTGAAAATCAGGGAAACACTGACGTTTTATCGGATCGGTTTCGTTGTCCTGGTTAATTAATGAGAAATAATAAGGTGTTATCGCCAGCGGATAAACGGTTGCAGTTTGCTTTATTCTTTCCATTTCAGCGGCCGATTTATTTAAAAAAAGTCCCGGCGCTTCCGGCCTGGTAATACGGTTTTTAAATTGCCAGTGCCAGTCCTGCCAGTTTGTCTTTGTCGTTTCCGGAAATTTGAATATTGCTTTATTCATCGGCTTTGTCTGAAAAGAGACTCTGTATTATTAGCCACTTGTTCCTCAATCTCGTTTACTTGCATAAGATCAATGCGATAATTTGCCGTCTTGGAAAATGTCCAGCCTCCTGGAATTAAGGCGTGTCTCCTATCATAATTTACTTACGGTGCAAAGAAAATACATAATGTTGCAATCGAGTTATGTGCAAAGAAACGAGAATATATTTGCTATTTGCTTTTATGACATTACATTAATCCCAGCAAGCCGGTTTCCTCTTATATAATATGTCCGATTCCTTTCCGGTTTGTTTCCAGTATTTTAAAAAATATCAACTATACCCTAAACCCGAAAGAGAGGTTTTTCCATGGATAAAAATCAAATATCTTATCTTACCGAAAAATTTGGGAAGCGCGTGAATTTCGATGAAGTGGAGCGCAAGCTTTACAGCCATGATGTCGGAGCTATTCCTTCCTTGATCAAACCACTGATTGGCGATGCTCTCCCCGATGCCATTGTCCAGCCGCAAAATGAAGCGGAACTTACGGAGCTTGTTTCGTGGGCCAATAAAAATAACATTGCCCTAACACCACGGGCGAAAGCTTCTTCCGGTTACGGTGGGGTTATACCGGTTAAAAAGGGTATTGTGGTTGATTTTTTTCGACTGAATAAAGTTGTTTCTATTGATAAGGATGCTCTGACTGTTACCTGTCAGGCGGGTATAGTATGGGAAAAAATTGATGCCGCTTTAGCAAAAGAAAATCTTACGGTAAAACTTTATCCCTCCAGCTATCCTGGTTCCACGGTCGGCGGCTGGCTGGCCCAGGGCGGTGCCGGTTTCGGTTCTTTTGAATCCGGATGGTTTCGCGAAAATGTCATTTCCGCCCGTGTTGTTCTGCCGGATGGTTCCGTCCGCACTTTTGCCGGGGATGATCTGGATTTGATTGCCGATGCCGAAGGCACTACCGGATTTATTCTGGACCTGACAATGAAGGTTCAGCTAAAAGAAGATCTGGAGATTATTGCTATAGGCTGTGCCGATGCCTGGAATCTGCAGAAAATCGTCGAAGCCATTATCGACGCGGACCTGCCCCTGTGGTCGCTGGTCTTTATTAATCCGCGAATGGCGGAAATGAAAAACCTTTCTCCCCTGATGGAGCACATGGGCCATCCCACCGAAGAAAGGGTGCTGCTGCCCGCTTCCTATATAGCCACCCTGGCCTTCCGTAAAAAAGATCAAGCGCAGGTAATGATTGCTCTGCCGGATATTTTGCAGTGCTTTGAGGGAGAAATTTTAAGTGAACAAATAGCCGAACACGAATGGAAAAACCGCTTCAAGATTATGGTTGTCAAACGCCTCGGCCCCAGTCTTGTTCCGGCGGAAGTTGTCATCCCTCTTTCCGCGCTGGGCAGCTTTATGGAGGAAGTAAAAAATAAAATCAATCAACCTGTGGTCAAAGAAGGAACCGTTATACGCAAAGGAAAAGACGGCAAGCCGGAAGTCGTCATTCTGGGGTTTATCCCGGCCGATCAGCGGCGGTTCAGCTATAATTTTGTTTTCAGTCTTTCTCTTTCCATTATGAATATTGCCGAAAGAAACGGCGGCCGTGCTTATGCGACCGGTTTGTATTTTAAGTCCAAAGCACAAAAGGTATTCGGCGAGGATCGAATGGCCAGGCTCAAATCATTCAAAAATGAGATTGACGGGAAGGGGATTTTCAATCCCGGCAAAGTTATGGGCTACGGCCTTATGGATGCGGTCATGGGCCTGGGCAGCGCCCTGGAGCCCTTAATCAGGCCTCTGGGCAATCATGTAATCACGCAAATTGGAGAGCGTCCCAGCTATCCGCTGCGGGATATTCCGGCTGACGTGGCCTGGTATGCCTACAGCTGTTCGCAGTGCGGTTATTGCGTGGAAGAATGCGACCAGTTTTACGGCCGGGGCTGGGAGAGCCAGAGTCCCCGCGGCAAGTGGTATTGGCTGCGCGAATATCTGGAAGGCCGTGCCGAATGGAATCAGGCGCAGGTGGATACTTTTCTGGTGTGTACTACCTGTGAACTTTGCAATCTCCGCTGTTCGGCTTCCCTGCCGATTGAACCATCCTGGATGAAGCTTCGCGGTATGCTGATTGAAGAACAAAAACGTATGACTTTCCCGCCTTTTGAAATGATGGCGGAGGCTCTGCGCACTCAGGGCAACATCTGGGCGGGTTACCGGAAAAACCGTTCCGACTGGTTTCCCGATGATCTGAAAGAAAAGCACGGTCCCGGTGGAAAAGCACCGATAATGTATTTTGCCGGATGCACGGCAAGCTATGTGGAGCATGATATTGCCATTGCCACAGTGCGCCTGCTGGATCGCGCCGGTGTTGATTTTACCTACGGCGGCAATCCGGAAAACTGCTGTGGTACGCCGATGCTGGTGGCGGGGAAATGGGAGCTCTTCGGTGAAACCATGAAGAAGAATATGGAAGTTGCCCGGAGCTGCGGCGCCGATACAATTGTCACATCCTGCCCCGCCTGCGACATGATGTGGCGGCATGTCTATCCAGCCTGGGCGAAAAAAATGGGGGTCGAATTTAATTTTCACGCCAAGCACTATTCCGAAATTATCGCCGAACAAATCAAGTCCGGGCAATTTGCTTTTCCGGAGAATAATATGAACCCGGTGACGGTGACCTGGCATGACTCCTGCCATATCGGCCGGGTATCCGGCGTTTATGATGCCCCGCGCGACATGATCAAGGCCATTCCCCATGTTAATTTTGTGGAAATGGAACACAACCGCGAAAAAGCACATTGCTGCGGTTCTGTGCTGACTTTGATCAAAGACCCGCCGATAGCCGCCGATATAGGTAAAATGAGGCTGGAGGAAGCAGTGGCTGTTGGAGCGCAAAAAGTGCTGGCTCTTTGCCCCTGCTGCGAAGTCCAACTGCGAGTCTCTGCAAAAAGTAGAAATATCCCTATTGAAGTTGTTGATCTGGCGCATTTTACCGGGAATGCCCTGGGTTATGAATTTCCTGATCCCAATCCCGATGTGCATAGCCAGTGGGGAGTCTTTGATGCCTTTATTGGTTTAATGACTCCGCAGGGCTTTGCCTCTCTGATGGGGACGATGTGGCCGGATCTGATCAAAGCCATGCCTTTTGGCATGGGACCGATGATGCGGGCTATGGGCAAAATACCCGGGGCGCTTAATTTAATGAAACCGCTGTTCCCAATTTTGTTTCCCCTCCTGTTGCCCATGATGATGCCGAAGGTAATGCCGGTTATGCTCCAACGGGTTGCCGCCCAAATTCCGATGCCCGATTATATGATTGCGCAAATGCCCTCGTTGATGCCCAAAGTTATGGATACCCTGATGCCGCACATGATCGGTGATCTTGTGCCGTTGGTGACGGGGCCGATGATTGATTATCTTACAGGAAAAACAAAATGATCTGTTTATAATGGAATGGGGAGGACACTAGCTTGAAACAAAAAGGTGTAACAAATCGCATTGCAAAAAAGTTTATTTTGGCCTGTCTTTCGCAACTGATAGTTTTTTTTGCATTCAATCAGGCCATTGCCGCTGATCCTTCAGCACAACCAGAATCTTCGGCCATAAAAATAAGCACCCCGCAGAACATCGGCGGCCGTGTTACGGTCTATGGCGATTTGGGTGGGAAGATTAATCCCCGTGGTCTGGCTTTTTTGGGAGGGATTAAATACCGGAACTCGTATCGCTATGATGAAAAATACGATGCGGTAAGCGCCTATTGGCAGACGGGTGTTGATATCGGAATATCACCTGCCTTTATGCAGGCCGGTGTCCATGCTGAATGGATGCCCTGGTTATTTTTGCCGCTGCGCATTCGCTATGATTATATTCAATACTCGGGCATCAATGACGGTCTTTTGTCTTTCCCCTCGGCTGATTCACCCTATGGCGATGATGTGCGCAAAGACAGACGTGACGAAGAGAAAACGCATGGTTCCCGCATAATGTTTCAGCCGACACTTCAGGGGAAAATTGACCGGTTTATTATCCGTAATCAGACAGATTTGGCCTATTATACCTTTAACGGACGCGGGCCTTATTTTCTCGAGTTGTGGTATAACACGCTGATGAAAGATGATGACTGGCTTGTCTGTAACAAGACTCAATTACTCTATTCAGTTTTTCCGGATAAAGAAAGAAGAAAACTTTTTGCCGGGCCATATTACGAAGTAACCCGTGCCTTTGATGCCCAGATTACTCAGCAGAAGTTGGGTGTCGCCGTATACTGGGAGTCTGCCGATTCGATCTGGCACATCAGTCGTCCACATGCGGGAATCATGGGCGGTTATCATCTGGAAGATCCGAACCGCCAGGGACAGTTTTATGTGATTCTGGGTGCCGGGTTTGAATTCGATCTGTAAAGGACGATAATGGGATCGCCCGAAGCTCTTCGATTAATTTACCTTGATCAGAGCTTACCTTTCTTAGCCGCTTTCTTACTGGCTTTGGCCATTATTTTTAAAGCCTTTTTATCCGGATATCCTTGCGGGAAGTGCGCTTCAGTCTTAATATCCTTTGGGATGTCAGCCGCCGGCAATGCAGAATCTTTTTTTGTTGCCGGTAAATCAATGATTAAATCTTCCGGTTTTTTTGACCGCGCCCGGCTTATCTTTCTCACAATGGCCTGAGCCAGCATTTTTCCGAACTGGCCGATAAAACCGGCGACAAGGACGATCATAACCCATTTAAGAACTGACCACGTGCTGATATAGTCCAGTATGTCTGTCATATTACAATACCTTTCGCAGAGAAGTCGCTTTAAAAAATATTCCGGCCTTTACGCCGAGAACCTGATCTCCGCTACCTCAAATTCTTCTTGATAATTTCGACCAGCAGGGGGACGAGTTGTTTCTTTCGGGAGAGCAGACCCTTGAGAAAGAACTGTCCTTCATCCATTTTTTTATACCCCAGTTTGGATATAAAAATCATGTCGCCCGCTATAAACAACACACTATCGAGCTTCGTAATATCGGTAACCAGGAGAGCCGAGAAATAATACGAATACATGCTTCTTATTCGCTCCAGCTCTGTCAGAATATCATTTCTTTTGTCGAGGATTTCGGCCACAGAACTTACCTCGATCTGGCTTATCGTGAATACGCATTTTCCCTCTTCATACTTCTTCATATCCATGTCGATAATTTCGTTGGCCGGTCTTTTGCTGACTAGCGATGCGAAGGTCATGATGTCTCTTCCGAATTCGGCGATGGAAAGAGATCCGATTTCTGCAAGATGCTTCGCCATTGAACGGTCAATTTCCGTCGTTGTATCCGAGCGTAGAATGATCGTATCGGAGAGAATGCCCGCCAGGAGCAGGGAAGCGATCTCCTTTTTCAAGGGAACTCCGTAATCGCGATACAAGGAAGCGATTATGGTAGAGGTTGAGCCAACCGGCTTATTAATAAATGTGATCGGATATGATGTATGGATATTTCCGAGCCTGTGATGATCTATTATCTCGAGTATTTTGCAATACTGCAAGCCAGTTACAGCCTGGGAAACTTCATTATGATCGACCATAATCACTTCCGTGTCTAATTCCTCGAGAAGATCGCTCCAGGTAATAACACCGATAACACCGTTTCCTTCGTCGACAACACATATTGATTTGGAGACCGATCCGAAAAACACTTCGCGGATATTATCGATATACTCGGTTCTCTTCACCGGCTTAACGGATTTATCACCGACATATCGAACCGGAGTCGAATAGAAGATAAGCATTGATGTAACTGAGGTATCAAACGGAGACAACAGAAGAGAGACCCCGTTTTTCCCGGCGAGCTCTTTTATTTCATCCGACACTGTTTTATTGCCCGTGACTATCAGAGCATGCACCTTCTGTTCAATCACGTATCGCTGGATTTCGCAACGGTCTCCGACTGTCACGATCAGGCCATCAGTAGAGAGTGTGGAGATGTGTTCCTTGAAAGATTCGATATCATATGCCGCAATACAGACTTGGGCATTAAAGATCTTCTGCTCGTCAAACACCACCACCGGCTTGGCTGTGAGCACCGCAATGAGATGATGGATAGAGGTGGGAATTGCAATTTTCATTATCGGATGAATGTTGGTGATCAGAAATTTCGCGAAAGCATTATAGTGCAGAAGAGAGACATAACGATTGTCTCCATCGACAATTGGCAGCATTTTAAAATTATTGCTGTTGAGAATTGCGAGGGCATGCCAAAGTGGGGTGTTCAAAGAAATCGTCACCGGCTGAAAACTCATATAGTTTTCAACTTTTGGAATGAGATCGGCTATAAGCTCGGGAGGCTCAAATCCGAACCTGTTTAAGACATAGCCGGTTTGATCAGTGATTTTTCCCGCGCGGGCCGGGAAGCAGTTTTGAAAACCGAGCTCGTTCTTTAATCGGGCATAGGCAATAGCCGATACAATTGAGTCAGTATCGGGATTTTTATGCCCGATTACATAAATTTTTTTACTTTTGCTCATAGTCAATCCATTCTCTAAAAAACAATAAATTATTACTGCTCAATTGCCGGATAAGGGGTTCATTTTGCCTTCCGGATGGATATTGCTGCTTACCCCGGTTTGTCCTGACCGGGAAGAGGGTGTCCGGGGCGTTATCGGCTCCTCCGGGCAAGTTTAAGTTTCATGAATAACCAGGGCGCGCCTGCAGAAATCCACAAACCTATGAGGGCAAACCGCAGGTAGCGCAATACATAGGGGACCAACGATTCTCCGCGGGGAAATATCGCCCGCAGACCAAGATACAAAATCAGAATGCCTGCCAACCCGGGCAAAAGGCGCAATATCCTTTGCCCGAATCCCCCATCAGCAGCATATCCGCCCCGGAAATCCATCCAGACCATACCGGCCAGCATACCAAACAGGGCCGCAGCAAATGTAACGGCATCGTTAAGCGATACGGGTGCCGGAAGCGGATCTGCTCCGGCCATCTTCGCATTCGTCAGCCATTCGGCGGGCATCACCCATCCGCGCAATGAACCGAAGGCAATTGCCTCGATTGCCAGCATCGCCATCGAGAGGGCGAAGGCCAACCCGACCTGCTGACGTGGAGACTTCTTTTTCGCCCAGGCGGCAACAGCATCCCACCAGCGTAAAAAAGCCAGCAGCACCAGCGCTCCCAGCGCCCAGCCGGTCAAGACATCATGCGGGAAATGAGCCGCAAGATAAAGGCGGGAGAGTCCGATCAGGAAAATGAGAAAAACCGCCACTGCCCATGCCCAGGGACGCCCCACCAGTGATGCCGCCATGCCCCAAAGGCTTACGGCAATTTGGGAATGTCCTGAAGGGACGCCGAAAGAAGTTTCGGACGAAAAGGCGTGCACCTGTGTGGAAAACCAGAATGGTCGCGGACCATGGAATGCAAGTTTCAGGGTGTCATTCAGGCTGCCGGAGACCAGCAAAATCATGCCGATTCGTAAACCGGCATTGGCATTGATGCTCCAGTAGATAATTGGCAGGGCCAGCAGGAAGAATACTTCCGATCCCAGGAAGGAAAACAGCTTCATCGGTATTTCCAGCCATCCGCCCAGTCCCTGCAATGCTATAATACAAGCGATCCCCATCTGATGGATTGATTCCATGTATACCCCTTTATTATTCTCGCATTAGTATGATGCGTGTTCTTCGTGCGCCGGTCGACTATGGATTGAGAACCATGTATTCATGAAGCAGTTCTCCTTCTTCGCTTTCCCGCACGCCATCAATTTTTATATCCAACGAGTAATCAGCAAGGAAACGGAAATAATATTGATCCCACGGAACCGATTTGGGAAGCTGCATCGTTTCCACCAGCCGCTTTGTCTGGATTGTAAGTTGAAATTCCACCCCGAGGACATCTCCGGTTATAGTCAATTTCTTTGCATATTCCTGCCCGGTTTTTTCATCTTTAATGACATCTTCAAGCAGGGTATCCATAATTGTCGAGGAAAGGACAATTTCCTTTCCTCTGGCAATCATGAGCTGGCCCATGTCCGGTGCATCGTCCGGCTTGGCGAACGTATGGGCGTAATCGATGGTGTACTTTTTCCCGTGCAGGCGTCCCCAATACCATTTTTTGCACATCTTATGGAGGGGAAAATTTCCCCAGTTATGATCATGGTAAACAGCTCCCGTGACTTTTATCGTTTCATCCTTCAGGTAGATTTCCCCTTCGGCCTGGCCATAGGGAACCGCCACCGCCCATCCCGCCACATCGCCGGTTTCCTCATTTCTGTACCCCGTGCCTGATCCCAGTCTCCAGCCCGGGACGATATTGGTCATCTTCAGCCGGATTCCGACCTTGTTGATCATCACATACATTTCGTATGTTCCATCTCCCATGTCCCGGAGCCTGTTTTCTCCCATCCGCACGTCACACCAGTCCGCTCCGGCGTAGTTTTCCTCCGGTTTGATCAAGGCATACCGGCTTACCTGGGTTCCATCCGGCTTGTAGATCATGATCTGGATGGAGGGAACGATGGGCTTCAAAAACATGTTCATATGATGAAATGTTGCCACCATGTGGTAGCCGTTGTCAAAGGAGGCATCGACATACCACCACTCATAATAATCTTTGCTCAAGTAAAAGTGATTGCCGTCATCCCGGCGCTGGTAACCGGTAGGATTCCTCTCGGCGCCGCGCTTGCCGCCGAAATATCCCATGTAGTTTCTTGTTGTTTTTTCGTCCATTTTTAAATCCATTTCTTCCTGGTTGATGAGGGGAGTTTATCAAAAGGTCTTTCATAATTCAAGCCTCCATGCCTGTAAGGAAACTACCTTTAAATAAAGAGAAAGGAAAGTTATCTTATCAAGAGATCCAGAGATTAATAAAATTTACTAATATCCAGCCGCTTTTATTCTTTTCCATTAGAACTATATAGCCCCTGCCCATTTCGGAATCCACGGGATTGGCAACATAAAAAACCGCTTGAGTTCTTTCTTTATTAAAACCAATCCGGGAGAAATAAATAATACCGGAAGCAAAAGGATATTTCTTGTGGAATTCCGCGAAGCCGCCTCGCGAACTGAACATATTCCTTGCCTTTTCTTCCGTTAGAATGGCGATGTTTTTCTGCACTAAAAATTTATCTTTCAGCTTATATGTTTTTTGGTTTTTTATTGCATAATCGGCAATTATTGCCTCATTGGTAATACCCAGAGCACCAGTAAGCTTCTTATCCAATTTTCTGCTGTTGGCAGTTGTCTGGCTGATGACGATAAAGGCATCGCCCAGTGCAGGGAGATCAAAGTTTTTTAAAAGCCGCCGGTAATTTTTTTCTTCCGGGGAAAGAGTAGCTTCTTTGGCAGCAGTTATCTGTTTGTTTTCGATTTGCAGAAAGTCGGTGAACACGGTGTATTCTTCATCTTCAATCCCGTCATCATCTTGCGAACGGACATTTTGTTGCAGTGGTTTAAAGCTTAGGACCATCTTGTCAAATATTGATTCATACTTAATGGCCAGATCCAGGGGCGCTTCATAAAGCGCAAAGCCGAAACCGGAAGAAAAGGGAAAAACCACATACTTCCTCATAATTTTAACTTCCGCCGTGTCCTGACCGGGGAGAGGGAATCTCCCGGTTTTTACGGTAAATGTTTTTGCCTGTTTGCCGGAAATCAGCGCATCGGCAACCGAGCTTCGTTCTTCATTCTTTGGAGACATATGCGGGTGCAGCTTTTCATAAATGAATTTTTCCGCTGTCTTATATTCGGCATCCTGGCAGACAAACTCGATGAGAACATAAGACAGATCTCTGGCGCCCGGCGCCCATAATTTCAGGCCGTATTCTCCGCCTTCGTGGAAGTAGAAGTCTTCACTGCGCTGCCAATTCTGTGGCACAGATACGGAGAAAATCCCACCTTGTGAAGTCCATGATTTTAGCGCCGGTTCTGCTGCAAGAAGTTCCCGGGGCGTCATAAAAACAGTGAGCAGCATGATAGCCAGTGCTGATTTTACAAGCGGTGCAATTATATTATTTTTTAACATCGGAATTCTCCACTGGTAGTCTGATACTTAATTTGTCTTATTTTAACCGTCCGATGGGAAACACCTGTCGGCTTCAGTTTACTTGCCTGTAACCAGCGGGAAATCCATCCCGCGGGAATCCACCACGGGATATTGGGCTTCCTGTTTATACTTTTTGGTGATTTCCGGCAGATTCTCTTCCACATAGCCCATCAGCTTTCTCACAGTCACAGCTTCGCCTTTACCTGCCGCTTTGCCGCCGAGACCTTCCAGCAGTGTATAGGTGAATACCCCGTGACCAAGTTCTTTTACTTCCGCGGCGAACTGGTCTTTGGTTGATGCTGCCACGATATGCACGCCTGTTGACCGGGAAAGCTGCGAAAGCGCCTTGCGGTCTTCAAAGCCCCGGAAGGCAATCAGCACTGCACCGGATTTGCAGGCGTCAATGAGCATCAAAATCTTTTGCGCCTTGATGTTCTTGATATATCCCGACAGTTCATCAGAGGAAATGCCTTTGGCCTTTACATCCTCTTCTCTTTCCGGATAGGTCAGCTCATGAGGGATAAAATACCATTTGTCATTTATATTCTCGCCATGGCCCGCCAGATAGATCAATACCGCGTCCTGCGGGTTGGTGTTCTGCAACTGACTTAATCTGGAGACGATAGTTTCCTTTGTTGCCTGCTCATTGTAGATTTCCCTGATCTCAATATTTTTAAATAATCCCTTGCGTTGCTGCTTGAAAAAGTCGGCGATGCCCCGCGCATCCGGCTCGGCATAATTCAGATTCAACGCGGGATTCTTATACTTGTTGATCCCGACGGCAAAGACATACAGGGAGACATCTTTGGAAGGCGCCGAAAGTTTGACGACAAGCTCATCAGGATTGGATTCCGTCCTGTCCTTGCTGAATCCTACCGCCCGGAAGGTGTTGAGGCCGTCCACCAGCGAAACGGTATATTGCCGAATTGCTTCACTACCTTTGGAGACGATCTGGATGCCCCTCTTATCATCGCCAATGGCCTTGCCGTTGTGATAAAGCCTTATTTCGTCAATGCCGCCGCCCGTGTCTTTGGCGACAACCGTGATGGTGAGCGTGTCCTGGTTTAATTCACTGCCGGGAGGGGGCGAGGTAATCCGGACATCCGGCGGTGAAAGAATACCCTTCCGGATATCAGCTACAGCCTCCACCTTTTTGCCCTGTAATACAGATGCGACATAAACGGGGTTGAAAAACTTTTCATAGAAATTATCGATGGAATAGACCTGATTGCCGACACGCACATTGATATATTTCGCGCCGTTCGGCGAGGCATTGAAATAGCCTTCGGGAGTGATGGTAATCCACTCCCCGTCGGTAAAACTGATAAACTTGGCAAGCTCTTTCCCTGTGGCAATGTCCCAAAGGCGGATGGTTTTATCAGCAGATGTATAAAGCAGTTTCTTGCCGTCCGGGGAGAACTTTAGTGATTTTATCCATATTGTATTTCCTTTTAATGTCTTGATCAATTTCCCGGATACATAATCCCAGATTTTTATTTCACCTTGGGCATCAGCAGAGGCGATTATTTTCTTAGCATAAATGGCAAGACTTGATACTTGTTCGCTATGTCCTTTAAATGTCTTTAATATCTTCCCGGTGACGACATCCTGCAAGACAAAACCATATTCAAGCGCCGCAGCTTTAGTGCTAGGAAAATTGCTGCCTAACAAGATATATCTTCCATCTTCCGATACATCAATTGCGCCGGTTAAACTCCAATAGGTAAATTCTTTTAAGATATTTCCCGAAGCAAAATCCCAAATTGTCTGCTTGGCTCGATCTTCATCTTTATTATGACTCGACTCTACAACAGACATAACTCTCTTGCCGTCAGGTAAAAAACTTAAATTTAGAATTGAGCTTTCACATTTATGTTTGAATTTCCGGATGGAAAAGTCTTGCAGATTAAATACATAAATTTCGTTAGGTTCATAATGGGAAGCGATAACAGATCTTCCATCGGGACTGAATGTATAATTGCTGACATATTCTTCCATTGGCCAGTGATAAATGAGTTTGTTGTTTTTGATATCCCATAACCTTATCCCCTTCCACACGCCGCTTACGGAATAACTTTCAAT
This sequence comes from Deltaproteobacteria bacterium, assembly GCA_025361065.1. Lineage (GTDB taxonomy): Bacteria > Desulfobacterota > Syntrophia > Syntrophales > Smithellaceae > MVRV01. The sequence goes on along the minus strand of JANYAY010000021.1, from coordinate 10,772 downwards.
CCCGTAATTTTTATCTTTGCTCACTGCGGCAATATCCAGCTTTAAGGATGAATCAGGCATGCCCGAATGGATGTCCCAGGACATAATCCTATCACCCAGTGCTAATATTTTATTGTTGTCCGTATACTCGGCAAATGTTGAGAATTCAACGTTCATGAAGGGTGCAATATAATCGATCTCCCCCGTAGCTAAATTCTTCATATGAATAGCTTCGCTAGTCCTGCCGGAGGCATGAGCCCGGTAGTTCATATAAAATAAAATATTGGAGTCGTAACTGAAGGAAACAGGCCCACCACCCTCTAATACCATGATTTGCTGCCAGGTTTCCGCATCATACAAAAACACTTTACCATATGTTCCTATTGCGCAATACTTTCCATCTAAAGAGAAATCCACAGACCAGGGAGAGTCCTTTTCATAGGTAATGGTTTTGATAATTTTGCCAGTTTGCGCGTCCTGCACATTCAATAGGCCGCCTTCCGCTCCAACCCTGTAAATTCCGGCAATGTACTGATCGTTGGGCGACCATTTTATTCCTGTCAGCGATCCATTAATTACCGGAAATTTTCGTTTTATTCTTTTTGTGGCAACATCGAAAATGTCAATTCGCCCAGCATCGCCTTTTTCCCTGAAGATAGAATAGCCAATGGCAATGTATTTCCCACTGTTAGACAAAATTGAGTTAACTTGTTGGTTGCTGTTGTTTGCCTCTGCCGGGTCTTGGTAGTCAAATATTTTTCTGCTGCTTTGAATATCCCAATAAGTCAGTTTGGCACCCGAAGATATGGCGTACTTGCCACTGGCTGATAATTGAAAGTTGTCCACATATTTAGAATAATGTTTAAATTTTTTGAGAATTTTCCAATTATCAAAATCCCAGATAATCAAGTCTCCATTAGAATCTCCTGTTAAAACCTGTTTGCCATCCCTGGAAAATTGGACGGAATTGACACCCCCTGCTAATTTTATTGTCCTGACTTCCTTTTTTAAATGAATATTCCAGAGCTTAATGGTTGAATCAGAACTTCCGGAAACGACATGCTGACCATCAGGACTGATAGCCATAGCGATTACGTTACTGGAATGCCCCAACTGCACAAAAATCTCTGGCCGCTGCTTACTACTTGTCGGGGCAGGCTTTTCCGCAGCAGATGCGGTAAATGAACTTATGGATGGCAGAAAAGCAATTCCCAGGCAGACCGACAAAGTATAAAATAAACTCTTAAATTTGAACATTTTTTCTCCTCTTAGGAGACGTTACGAAATAACCACCCATGCGGGTGGCAAGACCTGTTCTTTTTCTCTATTTCGTTACGGCTCCTTATGCCGTTTGCTATAATTTTTGATCGGGTTGTTTTTGAACAACGGCTTAAATCTCGTCCAAAGCTTTTACTTTAAATAATCAATATCTTACTTTATTTCTTTGGCCGCTATTCTGAACTTTTCCCTTTAGCTTTTCGCCGGGGCATAATTACTTTGTTGTCGCTGGTGATGATAAATTCTTCTATGGAGAATTTGTTTCCCATGTTGATTTTGACAAAATATTCCACGTTTTTTTGCAGTTCAACTGGGCCTTTTGTTATTTGAAACTCTTCAAACCTCTGTCCATATCTTATTTGTTGCAACTTTAGATATTTTCTTTTCTTAACCTCTGTTTTCACATCATAACCAAGCAACCACATCACCTGAAGATTCTCGTACCTCCATTTATCAGGGCCACTTTTGTTTTTATCTATTAAAGTGCTTACCTCCAGGTAGGTAATTTCACGCTCGTCCTCCAGCACAAAAAACAATTCATTGTCTATCATTACCACATCGACCGGAACCGGGCCTATGCAGGAATAAGAACATATACAAAAAATAATCAGCAGGATTATTCTTGGAAAAGGATTTACTGCTTTCATCTTAACCACCCATCTTTTTATTCATAATAATCTTTACGTCCTTTTCTTCAGCGTATAGGACGAGAACTGAACAGCAAAATACAAGTCGATCATTTTCCGATAAGCCCGATAAAATCAGGATGTTTCCTGATGGCGTCAAAGCGTGATTCTTTCTTAGCCATTTCTTTGTAATACGGATCAAGTTGTATTGCCTTTTTCAGATCGGTAATGGCTCTTGGCATATTTTTTTTAGCAGCATAGGCCAGTGCCCGTCCATAATAAATCGACGAACCGGCTTTGGGATCAATTGTTATGGCTGTCGAATAGTCCCTGATGGCAAGATCATACTTTCCCAGCTCGTTTTGCAAATCTGCCCGAGACGCGTAGTTAGATGAATCCTTCGGTTGCATCTTGATTAATATGCTCCAATCCCGGATAGCCAGATCGAATTTGCCAAGTTTCTCATAGCAAAATGCTCTGTGCATATAATCAAGAGTGACAAAGAGATTGTCCGGGCCCTCCAGTTCAATGGCGCGGCTCAAATCGGCAACTGCCAACTCCGGTTTTTGCAGCATTTGATAAGTCTGTCCCCGGGCGGAATACAGTCCAGCATTTTTGGGGTCGAGCTTGATCCCCGCGTTAAGATCATCAATAGCCAGATTATATTTGCCCAGCCCCAGATAGGAATTGGCCCGATTATGAAAATAGGACGGGTCAGTGGGGTCAAGCGCAATGGCGCTCGTGAAGTCCTTAGCCGAGAGCTCGAGCGCTCCGGGGATATCATTAGCAGAGGGTTCGACATAATCCCGTTTTTGGAACAGGGTGTAATACCTGCCCCGGTCGGAATAAGCGGCCGCCTTCTCTTTTTGTCCTTGAGCCTTCTCAATCGCTTTGCCAAATTCCAGTAGGGCGGGATCGCGCTGATTGAGTTCTTTATATGTCCAGGCGCGAATAAGATGCCCCTCTGAATCATCCGCCTCGATGCTCAGTATTTTGTAGAAATCCGACATCGCCTGGTTTTTTTCGCTGATTCGTGCCCGGAAATAATATGCTTTGATATTAGTCGGGTCCAGTTCGATGGCTTTGCCGTAGGCAGCGACGGCACCCTGGAAATGATCATCCGGCCCGGAAGCAGCATGCCCCTTTTCAATCCACTCCGCTGCGGACAGTTCCTTAATCGACTTGTCGTAAGCCGCCTGCTGTGCCACCCGATTGCCGTTATTCGATGAAGCCATTTGCTTGCGCAGCCGTTCCACTTCGCGCAGCAGTTCGTCTGATTTTTGTCTCATCGCTTCCAGCTCTTTTGTTTTATCACGGTCTTTGCGCAGGTCGTTGATCGACTGAGCCACTTTGTCTGGATCTGCCATTATTTTTGACTTGAGCCAGTACAGGCGGCCGTCCCATTTTTCCGCAACAATTTCCGTCTGCACGATTCCTGCCGTCAGCATCGTGATCTGGTCGCGAGTGAGCTGAAAGTTCCTTACCTCCGTCTCGCTTTCCAGGTAGGTTCCCAGCTCTTCCAGCAGGAGCCTTTTTACTTCCCGCAGGGCAATGACCCGGCTGGAGTTTCGGCTGTCGTCTTCACTGGCCTGATAAGTATATTCCTTGATGAATGTTTTGGACCCGGCAAATGCCGAAGTCGAACTCAGGAATAGTATGAATATAATTCCCAGGCAGATCTCCCGGGAATAAAATAAGCTCTTCAATCTGAACATGTTTCCTCCGTTTATTTTTGGGGTATAAATGATTTTACGGATTCTTCGAAAATTCCTGTAAATTTATCTTTGTCAGCGGCGGGAACAGATAACTTCAGAACATAGAATCCATCATCTTTAATGCCGGGAATGACGATAAATTTCTCAAAAATTGATACTTTCAACGGATGTAAGGCCCGCTCGCCGATAAAACGGACATCTATTCTGTCAAATGTCTGCGCTTTTCTTCCGGCAAATTCTATTTCCCGTACGTCGCCGTAAGACTTGCCCTCTGCTACAAAACCCAAAACAGGTCCGGAATGTCTATTGATAAAGACTTCCATTGTTTTGTGCAGAAGATTTCCCGGCGCGTAATAGTGAACGGAGAGTAACGGAGCAACCGGGCCGCCATTTGGCGGGCCAAAAAGGGTGACGCCACACACTTTTTTCTCTTCCGCCGATAAACCGAACCCCGGGGTATCTATGCTCCAGTCAGCCGGAATATTGCATTTAAAGTAATCGCCGGAAGATACGTATTTTACAAATTCCGGCATTTTGTCTAATCCCCTGGAAGCAGAAGGACTAAAGGCTGTCACTGCAATAATTACAAAAACTCCGGTTAATATCTTCCCTGTAAAACTGTTTTTATTCATGTCCTCTCCCTAATCATTAAACCTTGTTTTTGATCCTGTAATTTTCTGTCCGTTATGAGAAACTGTACAGGAATTGCGCCCCATGCCTCTTTTCGGCACGATCATTATATACTCAGTGCCCTTAATTATTTTATAATCATTCTTGGGTAATTTTGACAAGAAATCTTCCAGAGGAATTCCTTTTACGGCGCTGTTGCAAACATCAGCCGCCATGTTTTTCGCCTGTCTCATATCATAAATAGTATAAATTGCGAAAAACGCCAGAAGCAATAAAACCGCATAAACAGACTTCCGGACAACAGAGCTTTTACGTTTCATCTTATCAGTATTAATTAAAAAATCAGAACGCTCCCGCTGAAATTTTTTCCAGGCCATATCCGGCTCACTTTACCTTTCCTATGGGGAAGGCCATGCCGTTGGGTGAACAAGTCGGATACTGCTTCCGGTGGAATATTTTATCCGCTAGAGCGGGAACTTCATCATCCACATAATTGGCCAGCTCCAAAGTTTTGATAAAACCATCCTTATCGCTGTCCGCCTTGCCCTTGAGTCCTTCGGTAATTACATAAGTAAAAAGTCCATGTCCCTTGTAGCCTTCGAGCGCCTCCTGCTGGGATGTTGCCGCGGATATGACCATCGAGCCGACAGCATAACTTAAAATCTTCATGGCTGTCTCTTCACTGACACCTCTGGTCATCATGGCCATTTGAATGGCATCTCCCAGAGCTCCCGCGCTGCATGTGTCAATCACGATCAGTTTTTTGGTTGTGGGGACATTGGCGATCAGTTCTTTTAGCTGAGTTTGGCTGATTGCTTTTTCCCGGAGTTTTGCCGAGGACAGAGAACCGACGTCGGACGTCAGCATAAAATATTCGCCGCTGTCAACGATGCCGTGACTGGCGGCGTAAAAAACAAACAGGTCATCGGGATGCAGTCTTTGCAGTGATTTTAATTCGCGAAGAATGTTTTCTTTGGCTGTTTTTTCTTTTCCGGTCAGTTTTATTATCGTTGCCTCACTGAATAATCCGGCGGTTGTTTCTTTAATTGTGTCGGCAAACAGTTCCGCATCGGCTCCGGCGAACATCAGTTTGAGTTTGGGATTGTCATAATCGTCGATCCCGATAATCAGTGCGTACATTTTGGGTCTGGCTGTCGCCAGGAATGAGGCTGTTATCTCCCGGACGGTTTCATTGCTCTGCATGGTGTTGTCGGCATTAAAGGCAATAGCCTTGATGATGTTTAAACCATTGGAGAGTTTGATCCCATAAGACTTGTAAGTACCTATGCTCGGGTTCTGTTTTATCTGAATGCCCCGGCCATCGAGCATAATGGAAGTGCCATTAAGATAAAGTTTTATGTCGCCGATACCACCGCCATTATCCGTGATCTTCAAAGTTATGGTAATTTCATCTTTATTCGTTGTCTGTGGTGTATTCACAATGCTGACCTGCGGCGGCTGTTTAACATCGGCAATATTCCGGAGTGATTGGAGCGAGCCTCCCTGAAGGGCAACTTTTACTAAGTCGGGGCGGAAAAAAGATTCACGGTAGTTATCAATGCCGTAGACGTTGTTGCCTACTCTGACATTCAAATGTTTATCTCCACCGGGTGAAGCGTTGAAATAACCTTCCGGCGTGATGACTATCCATTCACCGTCGGTAAAGCTCACGAATTGAGCTATTTCTTTACCAGCGGCAATGTCCCATAAACGGGTGGTCCCGTCTTTGCTGGCGGAAAGAACGTTTCCGCCGTCCCGGGAAAATGCCAGGGATTTAACCTCGTCCGTGTGTCCCTTCAAGGTTTTTATCTGGCCGCCCGTGCGCAGATCCCATAATTTGATTGCGCCGACCCAGTCGCCGGAGCAGATGATTTTTTCGTCGCCGGACAGGGCCAGAGCGGTAATGAAACTGGAATGACCGGAAAACGACTTTATTTCCTTGCCGGAGGCTAAATCCCAGAGTCCGATGATGCCTTTATTCCTGCCTCGGGCGACGATAATCTGCTTCCCGTCGGCGGAAAAGACCAAATGACCGAGACTCTCTTTGTTTTTACCCGCCGGTATTTTTATGGCTTGCCGTCCCGTGGATGTATCCCAGAGGCCAAGAATGTTCCTTTGGTCGGCATCCGAGTATGCTGCAGCGGCCACGCGGCTCCCATTCGGTGAAAATGCAGCATAGCCGCCGGCCGTTATGTTGTAATAACCGGGAAAGTTCTCCAGGGTGGTGGTGTGGTGATTCCTGACATCGAATAGTTTTATCTCTTTGTGTTCTTTGTCCGTTATGAGAGCGTACCTGCCGTCCGGTGAAAAAACGAATGTCTGCCGGGGACTGTCATAGACGGTAGGATAATCATCTGTGGAAGTATTAATGATTGCGCGGTCTGCTTGGCTGTCGATAATTTGATAGCCCTTGTCGCTTAACTTAAAGAAACGCCTGTTACCCCAATCCTCTCGCCCATTATTCCAGTTGTCGAATATCTCTATCTTCTTACGGCCCATGAAATGCCCGAGATTACGGCCGAATTCCGTCAGTTCCTCATTTCCGGCGATTTTGATTTTCTCCTGATCCGCGGAAAAAAAGGCGCTGTTGATTCCTTTAACATCGCCGCCGAATGTCCGAATTTTCCGGTGCGCGGCGGCATCCCAGAGCAAAACCTTATCTCTTGCACAGACGGCGATGTACCGGCCGTCAGGAGAAAAACTAATTGCCGCGTCGTCAATATGGTTATCATCCATGGTTGCTTCCACTTGACCTGTGGCAACATCCCAGAGGATCAGGGCCGAAGGAAAGGAAGAGGCGGCGACAAAACGCCGGCCGTCGGGAGAAAAGGCGATGGTGCCGCGGGTTTTAAGATCACCGGAGGGGAAGCCGGCAAGCGACCTTGCCTTTTCTCCTTTTTTTGTGTCCCAGAAAAAGATGTTCCTGTCCTCGCCGATGGACGCTACGAGCTGTCCATCGGGAGAAAAAACAACCTTGCTGACTCCTTTGGTGTGCCCGACAAAGCGGTGTACCTCCTTGCCGGACTTGACATTCCAGAGCCTGACCGTATTATCCTTTTTCGCCTTGCCCAGCAGCTCGGTTTCGCTTCCCGATGCCAGGTATTTTCCGTCCGGCGAGAAGGCGATAGTGTGAATATTGGAGGTGTGCCCTGTGAGGATCTTAATCCTGCGCCCTGTTTTTACATCAAACAGTTGAATGGTTCTGAAAGAAAGATCATCACCGGAAGCCTTTTCATCCGGACCGCATGCTGCGGCAATGAGTGCCCCGTCGGGAGAAAAAGCAACCGCGACCGTAAGGAGTGCTTTGCCCCCTTGGCGAAGTGTCCGGATTTCTTTCCCGGTCTTCACATCCCATAATTTGGCAGCACCTTTGGATTCTAAAGAAAGCAGGGATTTTCCGTCGGGACTGAAGACGACAGAATCAACCATGTCATTGGCGACGAAAGTTCTGATCTCGCGCCCTGTTTGAACCTCCCATATTTTGATGTTTTTATCAGAGCTTCCCGAAGCAAGATACTTTCCGTCCGGCGAAAAGTCGATGGAGCTGACATTGCTGGAATGTCCCGTCTGTACGAAAATCTCCGGACCCTTACCACCGGCGGGGGCGGTCTTTTCTGCGGCAAAGGCCATGTTGAGAAATATTCCCCAGGCAAAAACCACCATCAATGCTTTTGCGGTCAAACTTGTTTTATTCATATTATTCCCTTTTACAATATTATATGCGGTCTATTTGTGTCACTGCGCGCTGGCAAAAACCAGCTTTTCTTTCATTGTCTTTAGCGCTGATCACAAATGGGGAAATTTCTCTAAGAATAACCAGAGGCTTTGATTGCTTTATATGCTCTATTTTGTTGCGCTTTTTAATATTCGGTGCCGTTCGTTTTGGAATTCCGGGTATTGGCTCGCGGCCAGAATGATTGCTGCTAAAAGCAGGATAAGGGCGGCGATGCGAATCCGCTTTGTGCCGAATATGGCTGGTGCTGCAGCAAACAGGGCGGCCAGAACAAAGACCAAAAAGGAGCCGGAAGGTGACATCATTAGTAACCCCAGGCCAAGCAGAATTGCGGCAAACCAGTTGAGCGCGGAAGCTGAACTGTTTTTAAACATTATTATCCCCATATATGATTGCTATTCTAATTACATTCAGAGTATATAGCAACCAATTAGACTTGGCTTAGCCTTACATCAGGAGGGAAGGAGAAAATATGATCGAAGAAAACAATCAATGTGCTCAATTAAGTAATGAGCAGGATCTTGCTGCCGAACTGAAGGCGAAGGATAAAATTATAGCTCTTTTTTATGCCTCCTGGTGTCCTTTTTGTTCCCGGTTTTTGCCTGTCTTTAAGAAACAGGCCCAGGGAAAAGCACGGAATTTCTTGCTGGTGCAGGATGACAAAGAGATCCTTTGCGATAAATACGCAATCGGGATTTTCCCGACTGTGCTTTTCTTTGAAAATGGTGTCCTGGCGAAAAGACTCGATGGCGCCGCCGGCGTCGGCTTGCAGGAAAAGCAGCTTGTCGAATTTATTAATTCCTGCTCTGTAACCTAATCCGGATACGCGGGTGATATAAATAATGCGCATTGAGCAACCACAAATGAGTTTAGCGGATATCCGGTTTCCCCGGGAACTGGAAAACGATAACACGGCTGAAACCATCCGGCAGGTTTTGCTTCGCCATACCGTCAAACTAAGACCCGATAGTGATTTTGTTGTCGCCCGGATAGAGATGGAGAACCCACTGAAAATTGCGCTTCGGAAAGCAAGGCTCAGTGGTCAGATTCGCTGCGGGTTCGAAGATATTGCCGCTAAGCTGGAAAGTGAAAGAATAGGGATAGACGGAGTTCGTGAACGCACAGATGCTCACTACGGAAAGCGGATTTCCCGGCTGCTGTTATTTTCCAACGATGGAGCCGGCCGTCTTTACCGGCATATCGAGCAAATGTTGAAGGTACACGCACCAAGGCTGCTGGGCTGTCTTCTTAATGTGGACAGTGATGTTTTCGGCCATTTGATAACGGATAAAGACAGCAAAATCAAAACTGTTATGGTCGAGCATAAAGATGTTGTTTGTGAGATATTGCGGGCGATGATTACAACCCCGGATATCCATATTTTCCCCCGCTGACGTTTTATTTAATGCTCCTGATAAGTCAGCAAAAATTCAACATCGACGAATATGCCTGATTTCAATCAGAAATCAATAAACACCTTTTACCTGAAACCCGTATTGGAAAAAATAATTGACATACGAGAGCGGTTTGCATATACTGTTGTCACTTCAAAGTAGGTTCTTATCAAAACTCTATTTCTTCTGACGATTTTTCCGGGCTAGATCAGCATGAGGCAATAAGGGCAAATTAGCAGATTCCACTCTTTAATCAGAGTGTTTATATAGAGGAGCTACGGGTAGGCTAAGGTAGCCATAACCCAATCTGTGCGCAAAGAGTGCTTTTGCTCTTTCAACACAAGGAGGTAATTATGACAAGAATAAACCTATTAGTAGCAAGAGTTGTGCTTTTAGGAATTTGTATCCTGTGTATTTCTTCTGGTAGTGTATGGGCAGAGGAAATCAAAATATCAGTGACAGCGTACACATTGAAGGAGTGTTACCATAATAAAGGTAAGACAGCGTCCGGAGAGCTCACTAGAGAAGGGATAGTAGCTGTCTCCCGAGACTTGGAACGAAAAGGACTAAAATTAGGAACCAAAATTAAAATAAGTAATATGGGGACTTTTGTAGTCAAAGATCGGACCAGTCGGAGGAATCATGGTAATGTCGATATTTATATGCCTTCATATGCGAAGGCATTACGATTTGGAAGACAAAAATATACTTTAGTACAAAACCAGGAAGGATTAAATCCATTAAATGGTGGAAAAAAGTATGTTTGTCTTCTTGATTAATTTGCGTAAATCTTAAGTAAATTACCATCCAGGGGTATATGCTCCTCACCCCTGGATGGTAAAACTACTAAACGACTGGTATGATTTAGCAATAGTATTATTGCGCTACGTTATTTTCTGTTTTCAACTGTCTTATCAAAAAGCTGTCCAGCCCATTGGCAAAAGCCTGGCGATCTTTCTTGTTGAATGTTGCCGGGCCGCCCGTAATCATGCCGCCGTCGCGCAGTTCATTCATCAGTCCACGCATGGCCAGGCTATCCTTGATATTCTCCTCCGTATAAAGCTTGCCCCGGGGGTTGAGCGCAAAAGCACCCTTCGCCACTACCCGGTCGGCAAGAGGAATGTCGGCGGTAATCACTAAATCGCCCGGCCCGGCCAGCTCCGCGATACGGTCATCGGCCACGTCAGGACCAGCGGGAACCAGAATGACGGAGATATGAGCGGCATTTTCAACCCTCACCGGTTTATTAGCCACGAAAACAAGGGGCACGTTCAGACGAACCGCTGCCCGCATTAAAATATCCTTGATTACATTCGGGAAAGCATCGGCATCGATAAATATCCGCATTTCGCTCCTTTTTGGTTGTTCCATTTCCAATTCAATGATGATACCGCGGCGGCTAGAAGGAGGCGACGAG
>JANYAY010000002.1 GCA_025361065.1 Deltaproteobacteria bacterium | reverse complement strand
AAAGGAGATACCTCAATGAGAAACAGCCGCGAACCGATCCTCACCCCCGTTCGGATCGCCTCTCTCCGACCGACGCAGATTACCGTGGGGTTGCGCGAAGTGGAGCGTAAGCGTTTGCATGCCGGATCAAATTAAAAGGTTTTTGTGAATTCATTGTTTCCATACAATGAAGTAACAGAGGTGTCAAGGCAAAATAACTCAAAAAAACTGTTGTTTAAAAATAAATGATGGTATAGGCGGAATGCTGGAGGCTGGAAATATGGCAGTAAACCGCGAACCTCAGGTTTTTTTGTTTCTAAGTGAGATGCTGGGGAAAAAAGTTATTGAGGAATCGGGTAAGTTGATCGGCCATGTATATGACATCACTGCCGAATTTGTAGAGCCTTATCCTTTAGTCACCGGTTTGACTCTCAGTTCCGCCCAGAAAAAAAAGCCGCTTTTCCTGCCCTGGAAAAGTGTTGTCGGTTTAGATGAAGATATAACTGTGGCCATAAATTTATCGGGTGAACCGGTTGCTTTGAATTTGAGCGCAAACGAGCTTTTATTGCGTGATGATCTTTTAGATAAACAGATTGTTGACACCGATGGTGCAAAAATCCGGCGGGTAAATGATCTCCAGTTCCTGGAAACAAAAAACAGATTGCATCTGGTCCATGTCGATGTCGGATTCCGCGGTTTGAGCCGCAGGATTGGTCTGGATAAAGCGATGGATGTTTTATCACTGGGGCTTTTCGATTATCAGTTGTCCGATCAGCTTATTTCCTGGAAACTCGTGCAGCCGCTACTTTCACCTGATCGTTTGCGGTTGAGTATAGCTCAGAACAAACTCAACCAAATCCACCCCGCTGACTTGGCTGATATTCTTGAAGATCTGGACATCAAGCAGCGCAATGCCATGTTCCAGTCTCTCGATGTGGAAACGGCAGCAGAGGCCCTCGAAGAGACAGATCCCAAAATTCAGGTAAGTTTGATTAATGATCTTAATTCGGAGGAGGCCTCCGATATCATAGAAGAGATGTCACTTTCCGAAGCTGCCGACTTGTTGGGTGATTTGCCCAGAGCCAAAGCAGAAGGTATTTTGAATGAAATGGAACAAGACATTGCCGAGGATGTCAAAGAGCTCCTGGCGCACCCGGAAAGAGAAGCCGGTGGTATGATGACTACGTCCTATTTGAGTTTCCGTCCGCAAATTACGGTTGGCGAAGCAATGGAAGTATTGCGCAAAGAAGCCGAAGATGTCGATATGGTTTATTATGTTTATATAACCGACGATGAGGAACGGCTGCTGGGAGTTATAACGCTGCGTGATTTGATTCTGGCTGAATCCGGAACAAGGCTGGAAGAAATCATGGATGAACGGATTATTTCACTCAAGCTCGATGACAAAGATGATACAATTGCTGAACATTTTGCCAAGTATGCCTTAACCGCGATACCGGTAGTTGATGAAAATGACCGGATGCAGGGAACAATAATTTTTAAAAATCTTCTGGATGTGGTGGCTCCGTATTTAGGAAAGTAATGGATAATATCAAACAGCTTTGGAAGAAACTGCTGCAGACCGGCCTCTGGAAACTGGGGCTGTTTTTTGCGTTCATTGGTCCCGGAATTATAACTTCCATGGTTGATAATGATGCCGGTGGTATCACGACTTATTCTCTGGCCGGTGCTCAGTATGGATTAAAACTGCTCTGGATACTGATTCCCGTAACCGTTGCTTTAATCGTCATTCAGGAAATGAGTGCCCGGATGGGTGTCGTGTCCGGCAAAGGTCTTTCCGATCTGATTCGGGAGCGTTTTGGCGCCAAGATTACCTTTTACCTCATGATAATTCTTTTCTTGTCCAATATGGGCAACACTGTTTCGGAGTTTGCCGGCATTGCCGCAAGTATGGAAATATTCGGTATCAGCAAATATATTTCCGTGCCTGTGGGCGCTTTTTTTGTATGGTGGCTCGTGGTCAAGGGAAATTATAAATCAGTGGAAAAAGCGTTTTTGCTGGCCTGTGTCTTTTATCTTTCCTATATTATTTCCGGATTTCTGGTGCAACCGAATTGGCCGGAAATCGGGATTGCCACATTTACGCCAACTCTGAAGTTTGATACCGGAATGCTGACGATGGCTATCGGTATTATTGGAACAACCATTGCACCGTGGATGCAGTTTTATTTACAGTCATCGATCGTGGATAAAGGACTGAAAGCCGAAAGTTATAAATATGCCCGGATGGATGTTATCTTTGGTTCGATAACAGTCAATGTGGTAGCGTTTTTTATTATTATGCTCTGTGCGGTTACGCTTTTTCAAAACGGCCTGAAAATTGATACGGCCAAAGATGCGGCATTGGCGCTGGCTCCTCTGGCCGGAGTTTACTGTTCCTGGTTGTTTGCTTTCGGTTTGCTGAACGCTTCGCTTTTTGCGGCATCAATCCTGCCGCTTTCGACCGCTTATACGATATGTGAAGCATTTGGCTGGGAATCCAGTTTGAATACCAAGTTTGTGGAGGCGCCCCAATTTTACGGACTTTATTCGTTCATGATTTTTCTGGGAGCGGGAATTATCCTGCTGCCCAATGTGCCTCTGATTTCCATTATGTATTATTCTCAGGTTATCAATGGACTCCTGTTGCCCTTTATTTTAATTTTCATGCTTCTTTTGATTAATGATAAACGCATCATGGGGGATTATGTTAATGGCAGGATGATGAACATTGTTTCCTGGGCGACGGTTTTTATTCTCAACGGGCTGTCGGTGGCGATGGTCGTATCGGCCTTTTTCTAACCTTAGAACAGCAAGTTTCCCAGACGCTGCCAGCGGAGGTTGTGGTCTTCGCTGTTCCATGACCAGTAAATAATGAAAGCTTTTCCTTCAACGTCTTTCAAATCCACAAATCCCCAGTAACGGCTGTCCGCACTTTCATCGCGGTTGTCACCCATTACAAAAAGCGATTCCTGCGGGACGGTAACCGGACCATAATTATCGCGGGGCTGCATGTCGCCCGGGTAAGTGATACTGTCGCTGTAGATCCCGTAGGAGTCGGTGTATTCTTTGCCGTTGAGAAATATTTTTTTGTTTTTAATTTCAATTTTATCCCCGCTAATACCAATTACCCGTTTAATAAAATCCTTGGAACGGTCGTTGGGATAAATGAACACGACTATGTCGCCTCTTTCGGGTTGAGTAACCGGGATAATGGTTTTCCGGAAAAAGGGAATCTTTACTCCATAAATAAATTTGTTGACGAGCAGATGATCTCCGACCAGCAGTGCGGGAACCATGGACCTAGATGGTATTTTGAAGGCCTGGATGATGAATGTCCGGATAAATACGGCGATCAGTATGGCAATAATTATTGCCTCTATATATTCCTGCATTTTTGATTTCATTTTTCTTTTTGGTTGAGAGTTGTTTTTGTCCATGTCCATCTTTCTATGAATAGATATTGGCTAAAGAAACAGTAATCATGGTCAGAGCGATGCATCCTTTAACCATTTTTCCTCCAATCATAACAAAAATGGCACGGTAAGATGCTTTGAAAGGAGTCTGCAATTTGGACTGCCGGATAAGTTCCGCAAGCAGAATTCCGGCAAAACATCCTAAAAAAAATCCACCCAAAATACCCAGCCCCCGGAAAAAAGGGGTCAAAATAAGTATGCCGGTTATTGCACCAATTATCGATGCCCAGAACAATTTTTTTGAGGGCAAGGGCCTCATTGCGCCGGTCATACCCATCAGGAAATCAATCATTTCGGCTATTATAGAAAAAACCAGAAGAAACAATATGATCTTGAAGCCGATCCGATCAAAACCGGTAACGACGGCATACGCCAAGACATCAGCAAAGATTATAATTGTTCCCGGCAAACCGAATAAAGACAAATAAATGCCGATAAACAATAGCAAAATAAAAAAAGCAAAGCCGAGAACGGCGAGTGTTGACAACTTATTGCTTCCTCTTCATTTTTGAAGGTCTCAGTTTTTCAAAAACAAGCACTATGGTGCAAGCGATATAGATGGAGGAATAGGTACCGATAACGACGCCGACCAACATTGGGAAAGCCAAATCACGGATAACCGCACCGCCGAAAATAGACAATGCCAGAACTGTGAAGAAAACGGTCAGCGAGGTTAAGATCGTTCTGCTGAGCGTTTGATTGATACTAATGTTAATGAGATCGCCCAACTTCTGCTTAGGATTCAGTTTAACATTTTCCCGAATTCTGTCCAACGTAACAATTGTGTCATTGATGGAAAAACCGATAATAAAGATTAATGACGCCAGAATAGATATGGTAAATTCCATATTCATAATGGAAACGGCTCCGATGGTAATGATGACATCATGAACCAATGCCAGAATGCCCCCCAACGCGTAGCGAAACTCAAAGCGCCAGCCAACATAAATCAGCATAGCCAGCCAGGAAAGAATAACTGCAATAATTGCCTTTCTCGTGAAATCCGCACCAACCTTAGAACCGACGACTTCCACGCGCCGGATCTCATAGTCCTTGCTGAAAGCGGCGGAGAGCGGCTGTTCCACATTGGCGGCCAGCATTTTTTGATCGGAAAAAGATTCCGATGTGCGGATCAGAAATTCATTGGCGCCAAACTGCTGAATCGTGCTGTTTTCCAGCTTGGTCGATTTCAGGGCTGTCCGAATCTGATCGGCTGATATATTTTTCGAAAATTTAACCTGAATAATTGAACCGCCGGCGAAATCAATTCCGGGATTCAAGCCGCCATGAAAAATAACCGATCCGATGCCGATGATGATCAGGATTGCTGAAAAAATCGCCGCGTACTTCATTTTTCCAACAAAATCTATGCTGATACCTGGTTTTACCAACTCCATGCTCATGTTATATCTCCTGCGTGCGCTTGAATTTAAATACTCAATTTTTTAATGTTAAAGTTCTGCATAACGTAATCGAAGATCACCCTTGTTATAAAAATGGCGGTAAAAAGACTGGCCAGAAGGCCAATGATTGTTGTTACCGCGAACCCTTTGATCGGGCCGGTGCCGAAGAAAACCAGGATAATGGCGGCCACGATACCCGATATATGTGTGTCAATGATGGTGATAAAGGCTCTGTCATAACCCGTGCTGAGCGCCAGGCGGACGGTTTTTCCCGTTCTTAATTCTTCGCGGATTCTTTCAAAGATCAGAATGTTCGCATCCACCGCGACGCCGACCGTGAGGAGCATACCGGCGATGCCCGGCAGAGTCAGGGTTGCCTGGAAGGCGGCAAGAACCGCCAGGATCAGAACTATATTAATAATGACGGCTAGATCAGCCACAGCACCGGAAAGCCTATAATAGACGATCATAAAGAGGATGACAAGAATGGTTCCGATAATAGTTGCCATAATGCCATGCCGGATGGAATCACTACCCAGAGAAGGGCCGACGGTTCTTTCTTCCAGAATATTCACCGGTGCTGGCAGAGCGCCGGCGCGCAGGACAATGGCTAGATCGCGTGCTTCATCCATGGTGAAATTTCCCGTGATTTGTGCCTGGCCGCCGGAGATTCGCTCCTGAATGACCGGAGCACTGTGGACAACGCCGTCGAGAACGATTGCCAGACGTTTGCGCACATTTTCACCGGTGATCCGATCAAAATCAGCTGCGCCCTGCGAATTAAACTTCATCGAAATGTTTGGTTCCCCATAGCGGTCGGCAATTTGTACTTTAGCCGTTTCCAGAGAAGCTCCGGTCATCAGCGTTTTGCTTTTCAGTAAATAGGGCTGGGAGCCTTTCTGACCGGTTGATTTGTCGATGCGCGAACCATATGCAATAATGTCTCCTTCCGGGATATTGCCCTTCAGGGCTTCGTCCAGAGAGGCTTCGTCATCCACAACTTTGAACTCCAGCAGGGCGGTTTTACCGATGAGGTTCTTGGCCCGCTCCGGGTCTTTAATGCCCGGCAACTGAATCAGGATACGATTGTCTCCTTCCGGAATTATTTCCGGTTCGGCAATGCCGAACTGATCAACCCTGTTGCGGATTGTTTCCAGGCTGTGCTCGATCGTCAGCTTTTTGAGCTCAACAGCCCTCTTATCTTTTATTTTCAAACCGATCAGTGTACCGCTGTCGCGCGCTGTCGCAGAGGCAATTTCCAGATCAGAATATTGTTCATTGAGAATTTTCTCCAAAGCCGCCTTGCCCGAGCTTTCAGTTAACTCCAAAGAAATAGTTGCGCCGTTTGCCCGCTCAATTTTCCGGAAGCGGACTTTGCCCTCCATTAATGATTCTTTTAGATCGGCGGACATTCTTTCGACCATAGATTCCAAAGCCTTTTCTGCGTCAACTTCCAGAACCAGATGCATTCCGCCTTGCAAGTCAAGCCCCAGATGAATTTTTTCCTTGGGTAAATAGTCATTCCAGGGAGAAGGAATCTGGGTGATGAAAGTCGGTACCAAAAAGTACAGCGCAACGAGACAAACAACCGCCGTAATCGCCATCCTGATTTTTAAAGATTTGATCATGAACTGCCCCTTTCTGATTTATTCCTTTGGCGCCGGTGCTCCCGCTTTCTGGGTTATTGTTCCAATAGCACTGCGGGATACTTTGATTCGTACTTTATCGGCAATTTCCAATGTGATTACTGCATCGGCCAAACCGGTTACCTTGCCGTAAATTCCGCCGGTGGTAATTACGGTATCCCCATAAGCAAGGTTATTGAGCATGGCTTTTAATTCTTTTTGTTTTTTCTGTTGCGGCCGAATCATGAGAAAATAGAAAATTACGAAAATGACCACCATGGTGATGATGAATCCCCAATCGCCACCGCCGGCTGCGCCGGTTCCTCCCGGCATGCTGCCCATTGCGTATGCTAAAGATGTCAAGTTAAATTCCTCCTTCTTTGTTTAAGAATGTATTTTTAAATTCAGTAAAACTGTTTTCTTTCAATGCTGCCCGAATTTGCTCAAGCAGTCGCATGTAATAGTGAACATTATGAATAGTGTTTAATACCATAGCTAATATTTCCCTGGCAACATAAAGATGACGTAAATAGGCCCGGGAAAAATTTTTACAAGTGTAACAATCACATGTTTCGTCAATCGGACCATCATCTTCCCGAAACCGGGCGTTTTTTATAACAATCTTTTCGGAATTTGTAAACAATAATCCGTGACGGGCACAGCGTGTCGGTATAACACAATCGAACATGTCAATTCCACAGGCCACACCATAAACAATATCCTCCGGAGTGCCAACGCCCATAAGGTAACGGGGTTTATCTTCCGGAAGCAGGGGAGTAATTGCTTCGGCAATGGCATACATTATTTCTTTCGGTTCGCCGACGCTTACGCCACCCAAAGCATAACCGTCAAAACCGATAGGTATGATCTCTTCGACTGCCTGTTTGCGCAAATCAAGGTATGTGCCGCCCTGAACAATGCCGAAAATCGCCTGTTCAGTACTTGTTTTAGCTTCTCTGCATAATTTAGCCCATTTCACGGTAAGGTCTAATGATTTTTTTGTCTCGGATTGCGTAGCAGGATAAGGAGTGCATTCATCGAGACACATCATTATGTCGGAGCCCAGAGCCTCCTGAATTTCAACAGCTTTTTGCGGTGTTAAAAAATGTTTAGAGCCGTCAATGTGGGAACGGAAGATAACTCCATCAGCGGTAATTTTTCTTAATTTACCCAGGCTATATACTTGAAAGCCTCCGCTGTCGGTGAGAATGGGGCCGGTCCAGTTCATGAATTTATGCAGACCGCCGAGTTTTTTAATCGTTTCATGGCCGGGGCGCAAATATAAATGATAAGTATTGCCTAAAATTATCTGAGCTCCGCAACTTTTAATTTGTTCCGGAGTTAATGATTTAACTGTTCCCTGAGTGCCGACGGGCATGAAGACAGGCGTATCTACAGTGCCGTGCGTAGTGATCATTCTCCCTAAACGGGCCGCAGAACCGGTGTCTTTTTTTATGAGATCAAACCCAAACGGCATTTTCCTGTCCCAATCTATATAAACGGGATAATTACACAAACAAAATTATTTTTTGCCCTACAAATAAAAAATTTACTAATAGGACCTTAAACGACCTCTGTCTTGCAGGCTGTTCAAATACCCTAATCACCTGAAGGTGACGCGAGGGCACGCGAAGGTTCAGACGCAAGGCATCGCGATGGGCGAGCAGCGGAGCGTACCTTAGACGTACGTGAGCAGCGAGAGCAGAAGCGTAACGCAGCAGATGAGCCTTTTTCAACAGTCTGTCAAATAATCAGCATGCAATCTCCATAACTGTAGAAAAGATAGCGGTTGTCGACGGCATGTTGATAGGATTTTTTTATGAAATCAGTTCCGGCAAAGGCACAGGCCAGCAGGAATAGCGATGATTGCGGTAAATGAAAATTAGTCAAAAGACCGTTGACCCGCCGAAATTTGTGTCCCGGATAAATAAAGAGATTGGTAAAACCGCTTTGCGGTTTAATCAAGCCTTTTTCATCGGCAATGCATTCCAGAGTTCGGGTAGTAGTTGTTCCAACTGCAATGACGCGACCGGCACTATTAATGGCGCCGGCCGCCTCCTCATTGATTTCGAAATATTCCGGTTCCAGGACATGATCTTCCACGCGGCTGACTTCCATGGGCAGGAATGTGCCATAACCTACATGCAATGTAATGGGCGCAATGGGGATACCTTTGGCCTGCAATGCCTGCATAACTTCTGCCGAGAAGTGCAAACCGGCGGTGGGCGCGGCAATGGAACCCGGGTTTTGGGCGTAAATAGTCTGGTAGCGCTCCAAATCGTCCTCAAAGTGCCCACTGGTTTTTTTGCGTTTAATATAAGGAGGCAGCGGCGCACGGCCATGATTTTTTAAATAATCATCAAAGCTTCCCGCGCAAGTAAATTGGAGCAGCCATTTTTTTTCGGATATACGTTTCAGAGCCTTTGCTTCACAATTCGCATTCAAAACAATGACATCATTCTCTCGCAGCCTTTTAGCGGGTCGTAACAGAGCTTCCCATATCTGGAATGAATCGGTGCTTTCTTTTTTCGTTAAAAGCAATATTTCCAAAGAAGCACCCGTGGGCTTAAAGCCTACAAGACGGGCGGGAATAACCCGGGAATTATTTACAACCAGAACATCGCCTTTTTGCAGAAAATCAGGCAATTGGGAAAAAATGCAATCGTCTATTTTCCCCCTCTCGCGCTGCAATATCATCATGCGGGAGCTATCCCTTTGCAGTGAGGGATGCTGGGCAATCAGTTCTTCCGGCAGATTATAAGAAAAATCTTTTAATTCCATAGCCTTTTATTGGGAAAAATGAAGTGGCGGCACGTAAGCCGTCGTTCAACAATAATTGTAATATTATCATATCGTAACCGGCATAAGGGGCCGTAACGAAATGTTTAGAAACGGTTATTTCGTAACGGCCCCTAATCAGAATAATAAGGTTATGTCAATGAAATTCACTCAGCGGCGTCCGAAGTAAAGCAGAATCAAACCGGCGATCATGGAGGATATACCCAGAAAACGCAGAGTCACCGGCGGCAATACGATAATCTTCAGCATATAAGTCTTCAGTTTTTCCGGGAACAGAAAATAAGGCAGGCCTTCAATAATAAGAACCAGACCTAAAACGCAAAGAAAATAATCCATGCTAAATCCCTTTATTTTTTGATTCTTCCCAGAGCTTATCCATTTCCGCCATGGTAGCCTGTTTGGGAGTTTTTCCGCGGTCCGCCAATTGATCGGTGATATATGCAAAACGCTGCAAAAATTTATTTGTCGTCCTGGATAAGGCGGTTTCGGAATCAACTTTAACAAAGCGGCTTAAATTGACCATAGTGAAAAGTAAATCACCCAGTTCTTCTTCGATATTGTCCTGATTGTTATTATTTAAGGCCGAAGAGAACTCATTTAATTCTTCGAGTAGCTTTTCCCAAACACCGGAGGTCGTCTGCCAGTCAAAGCCGTAATCGGCTGCTACTGCGGTAATTTTTTGCGCCCGTTTCAAGGCGGGAAGGGAGCGTGGTATGCTGGAAAATAAACTTTCTTCATCACCCTTTGTCCGGCGTTCCTGCTTTTTAATCTGCTGCCAGTTTTCCTTTACTTCTTCGACCGTTTTAACTTTTATATCCCCGAAAATGTGGGGATGCCTTCTCGTCATTTTTTCTCTGACTCCCGCCATTATCCGGGCGAGCGAATACGTCCCCGCATCTTCTCCCATTTGGGCAAGAAAAAGTATCTGGAAAAGTAAATCACCCAGTTCTTCGGCAATCGCCTGTTGATTGCCGGCTTCCAGAGACTCGATTACTTCATAGGCTTCTTCCAGAATATACTTGCCTAAATCTTGCGGTTTTTGTTTTCTGTCCCAGGGACAGCCGTCCGGTGCACGTAATTTTTTTATTAATAATATCAAGTCTGTTAACTCTTGATATATTTTATTTTCGTCAGTCATAATACAAATTGCCCGGTAGGATTTGTAAATCTTTCCCCATCAGAAAAATCATGTGCCCAATTTTACCGGCTCCAGAAACCTTTCTTGAAGTCTGGCCTCATCTGCTTTCAAGGTATTAATTACAAAAGTATGCAGATCACCGTGGTTCTCCCGAATCTCCGTCAAGGCGGCATCCAGGTATTCTTTTTTGACCTCCAGTAACGGCCTGATGATTTCCCCATTGTGACCTTTTTCATTTATTTTATTGATCAGTTTTGTCGTCAACGCTGCATTGCGAATAACGCTGGCGATATAGTCATTGAAAACCAAATCAAACTCTACTCCCAGGGCGGTGAGGAGAAATACGGCCGCAAGACCCGTCCGGTCTTTACCCGCCACGCAATGAAAAACCACGGGGAGGTGAGGACTAAAGGCCAGTTCGTGGAAGAATTGGCGATATTCTTCCTGGTTTTCTCTGATAATTCTGCGGTAATCGTTTAGCAATACATTTTCCAGTCCGGCTGCATCATTTTGGGTGATGTATTCCATAGCCGTTTCCCTGGCGGAATCATTGATCGTGATGTTTCTGGTTTCTTTGACTGAGCGGATCTCGCGATTCGGCCTGCCTATTTTTTCTCTTTCCGAGCGGAAATCAATGACCAGGGTGATACCGATATTTTCCAGAACAGCGATATCGTTATCGG
>JANYAY010000181.1 GCA_025361065.1 Deltaproteobacteria bacterium | reverse complement strand
AATGATCATTTCCCAAATCATTAATATCGCCCCGACAGTAATGGCAGAGTCGGACACATTAAATGCCGGCCAATGCCAGGTACCTATATAAAAATCGAGAAAGTCCACTACCGCTCCGAAGCGAATACGGTCAATAAGATTCCCCACGGCACCGGCAAAAATCAAGGTAAGAGAAAGGACAGTAATAATGCTGCCCGGTTGACTTTTTACAAGATAATAGAGGATCAGCAAAATAGCCATAAAGGTGACCCCGATGAAGAAAATATAGCGGAAAGCAGCGGAGGCTCCGGACAGGAAACCAAAAGCTGCACCGGGATTCATTACGTAAACAAGGTTAAAAAGACCATTAATCACCACATAAGATTCATGCATAAGGAATCGGGAAGATATCGCGGTCTTGGTTATTTGATCAAGTGCTATAACCACAGCCGCACCAAGTATAAAAAAAACGATGTTTCTCTTCACAAAAACTCCCTCACGCATATTTATTCCATTTTGCATTCAAGATGACACCGCGGCGGCTAGGAGAAGGCGACACAGGCGTACTCTTTTCGTACTCCGAGGAGCCGACGACGACGCCAACAAAGGCGCCGCTTGAATGCGAATTGGAATTACAAATTTGTTAAACAGCGGTCGCATACAGACGGATGCTCTTTGTCGCTACCTACTGATTCCGAATAAATCCAGCAACGTTCGCATTTAACGCCCAGGGCTTTATCAACACCGACAGTTAATCCTTTGATTTCTTCACTCGAATACGGATTTATAATTTCCTGTTTATCTACCAGACGCAATTGGGAAACGATGAGCAGAGAGCGCAAGTCTTCCAGATGGCTTGTGAGAAAATCGCGCAGGCTGGAAGGTGGCAACAGAGTTACACGGGCATCGAGGGAATGGCCGATAACTTTTTCTTTTCTGGCCTGTTCGATTGCTTTAGTGATTTCCGCTTTGGCATCGATCATCATCTTCCAGCGCTCACCCAACTCCGCATTAAAATATTGATTATTTACCTGGGGAAACTGTGTCATATGGACGCTCAACTCTTTGCCTTTCCATTGGGGCAGGGCAGTCCAAACTTCTTCGGACATAAAGGTAAGGATTGGAGCCAGCAACTGAGTCATCGCTTTCAAAATCATGAACATGGCTGTTTGACCCGAACGGCGGGCCATGGATGCAGCTTTGTTTGTATAGAGCCTGTCTTTTAAAACATCCAAATACATCGCACTCAAATCCACCGTACAATAGTTGTAAAGAGTATAGTAAACTACATGGAATTGATGCTTGTCGTACGCTTCAGTAATGCGCTTGGTTACCTCCTGCAAACGGTGTAGCGCCCATTTGTCCATTTCCGCCATTTGCCCGTATTCAACCATATCGGAATCGACAGAGAAATCATAGAGGTTGCCGAGAATAAAACGGCTGGTGTTGCGAATCCGGCGATATGCTTCCACCAGACGCTTGAGGATTTCATCGGATATCCTGATATCGTCGGTATAATCTTCCGCCGCCACCCAGAGCCGCAGGATTTCCGCACCGTATTTTTCAATGACTTCTGCAGCGTCAATTGTATTGCCCACGGACTTGGACATTTTTTTGCCTTCCCCGTCAACTACAAAGCCATGGGTGAGCACGCTCAAATAAGGAGCGCGCCCTCTGGTTCCCACCGATTCGAGCAGCGAAGAATGGAACCAGCCCCGGTGCTGATCGGATCCTTCCAGATACATATCGGCCGGCGATCGTAATTCCTGGCGTTTTTCCAGAACGGCGGCATGACTGACACCGGAATCAAACCAGACATCCAGAATATTCACTTCTTTTGTAAATTCAGAACTCTGACAATGCGGACAAATCGTTCCTGCGGGCATCAAGTCCCGGGCTTCTTTTTCAAACCAGATATCGGCGCCGCTGACTTCGACCAAGGCCACCAGGCAATCGAGCATTTCTTTGGTCAGCACTTCTTTCTTACAGTGGGCGCAGTAGAAAACGGTAATGGGAACACCCCACAGTCTCTGGCGTGAGATACACCAGTCCGGACGGTTCTCAACCATACCGTAAATGCGGTCATGCCCCCACGACGGAATCCACTGCACCTGATCTATTGAACTAAGTGCTTTTTTGCGTAAATCGTTTTTCTCCATCGAGATGAACCACTGCTCAGTCGAGCGGAAAATGATCGGTTTCTTGCAGCGCCAGCAATGCGGATAGGAATGCTGCATGGGAACATGTCCCATCAGCGCACCTACTTCTGCTAATTTTTTGATCACACTGTCATTGGCATCAAAAACAAACTGGCCGGCGAAAAACTCCACATCTTCTGTGAACTTTCCTGCATCATCAACCGGCGCATAATTATCCAGACCATATTCCAGTCCGATTTCATAGTCTTCCTGACCGTGGCCGGGAGCTATATGCACGGCACCTGTACCGGCATCGAGAGTAACAAAGGGCGCCAGAATCAGCACACTGTCTTTTTTAATCAGAGGATGAACACATTTCTGCCCTTCGAGAACAGCACCTGCAAATTCATCCATAATTTCATAATTTTTATCCTTATAACCAAATGCATCCAGACAATAATCAAGCAGGTCTTTGGCCAGAATCAATACTTCATCATCGATCTTCACGGCAACGTAGATAAAATCATCTTTCAAGGCAATGGCCAGATTGGCGGGAATTGTCCAGGGAGTTGTTGTCCAGATCACCAGGTTGACTTTTTGGCCTTTAAGTTTCGGCAAAACCGCGGCGATATCGGATGTAACCGCAAATTTGACATAAATCGAAGGGGTGTGATGATCGGCATATTCCACTTCCGCTTCCGCCAGGGCGGTTTTACAGGTAGCACACCAGTAAACCGGCTTCTTGCCCTTGTACACACTGCCGTTGAGATAAAGCTTGCCAAATTCGGCGACTGTCGCCGCTTCATAAGGATAAGCCATTGTTAAATAAGGATTGGCCCATTCACCGAAAACACCGAGTCTTTTAAATTGTTCCCGCTGGATTCCAACATACTTTTCGGCATAGACACGGCAGGCACGGCGTTTGTCAGCCTGCGACATTTTGCTCTTTTTCTCGCCCAGTTCTTTATCGACCTGATGTTCAATGGGCAAGCCGTGGCAATCCCAACCCGGCACATAAACTCCATCAAAGCCGGTCATGTTTTTGGTTTTAATGACCAGGTCTTTGAGTATCTTATTGAGTGCCGTTCCCAAATGAATATTGCCGTTTGCATAAGGAGGGCCGTCATGCAGAATGTACGGCTTTTTTCCTTTGGCTGCTTCGCGAATTTTATAGTAGATCCCCATTTCTTCCCATTTTTTAAGCATTTCCGGCTCTCTTACCGCCAGGTTAGCCTTCATCGGAAAATCTGTTTGAGGAAGATTCAAACTTGTTTTATAGTCCATCTGATACTCCTGTAATCCATTTAATTATTAGCGGAATTCCGCATTTGTTCTTTCTTTTTTTGTTCGTTGCAGTGCACTATCATAGAAACAAAGGAGTTTCAAGCACAACCATCTAAGCACCTCTGCCGAATATTGGGAATTGTTTTTCTTCTGAGGTGTGTTAGGATTCACTTGACTCAAATTAGATCAGTTGATTTTGATATGAGAGCTTTACGTGTTTGTCAATTAATGGATTTTCCGGTGATACCTGCATCTTTAAATGTAATCGTGATGTTGGAAAGGATAGAATGTTGTGACGAATGACGAAATGCAAAAGGTTCAGTTGCATTACCCCTGCCCCTGGGTCTACAAGATCATCGGCCCTGATGCAGACGAGATGAAGTGTGCCGTAGCAGAAATCATCCGGGACCGTGCCTACAAGGTCTCACCTTCCCGCAGCAGCGAAAAGGACAAATATCACTGCCTGAATGTGGAACTATCCGTAGAAAGCGAATCGCAACGCACGGCTCTTTATGAAGCACTGAAAGCCCATCGGGCGGTGAAGATGGTTTTATAGATTATCGAATCAACCACCTCGCAGCAAGCTTACGAGGCATGAAATGAACGTCATTATATCGCCAGCTCGCTCACGAGAATTAACGCTCGTCCCGCGTGAGCGGGATTAAATATTTCATTGAATTTTTAAAACGTATTGAACATTATTTTCAATGCAAAGTCCTGAATTGGATAATCCCGGAAGAGTAACATATGTGCAATCATAATTATTTATTGTATTATTTCATGAATTTATAAGTGTTTAACATATGGCATCCATATTTGGCACGTTTATTTCATAATTACAGAGAAAAGATTCGGAAGCGGTAATCGAGGAGGATTGGAATTATGAAAAAGACGATTCAAACAATACTTTTGGTGTCCTTTGTAATCTTAACTACGGCATCATTTAGCCTTGCTCAATTCAATGCAACAGATACCAGTTCTTTCCCCTATTTCCATTTGGGATGCCTGATTGTCGGTGGTTTGATAATAGTATCGCTGAAGCAAAAATACACCAGACTATACTTAAGCGAAGCCATAGGATCATTCGCCTTATATACGTTTCTGATCGCCCTTTTCACAGCGCCTGTAGTCGATGCCCTGAAAACATTAATTAGTTAACCCTCCCCCCTTTTATAGTTCCAGTTTTAAAAAGCCCCGCCCGGTAAATTACCGGACGGGGTTTTTTAGTGAGACTCCAATTGCAAAAGCGTAGCGCATTGGAATTGGTTAGTCGAACTATCCCGCATAAGCGGTGGCAGTGAGACTCAAATTGCAAAAGCGCAGCGCATAACCTAAAGGTCACACGTTGGAAGTTGCTAGTCGAACTATCCCGCATAAGCGATGGTATTGATCCTACGCTTCGTCGGCAAGTTTTTTTGCCGCATCTTTAATTACATCAAGAACTGCCGGGTCATCAATAGTCGAAGGCACTACATACTCCTGCAGATTGACGATCTTGCGCATCGTACTGCGCAGAGTCTTGCCGGAACGGGTTTTCGGTAGGGCTTTGACGATTGCGCACTGCTTAAAACAAGCAACAGCACCGATATCATTACGTACCATTTGCACCAGTTCCTTGACAATAACAGCCGGATCTCTGGTGACGCCGGCCTTGAGGACAGCGAATCCCACCGGCACTTCGCCTTTGAGCGCCTCGTTCATACCAAACACGGCGCATTCAGCAACATCCTTATGCTTGGAGATAATTTCTTCCATGGAACCGGTGGATAGCCTGTGACCGGCGACATTAATAACATCATCAATACGCCCCATGATAAAGAGATAACCGTCCTTATCGTAAAAACCGCCATCCCCGGTCACATAATAACCAGGAATTTCCGTAACATAATCCAGATAACGTTTATCATCATTCCATAATGTAGGTAAACAACCCGGAGGAAGCGGCAATTTAATGGCCACTGAACCTTCCTGCCCGTTGGGAAGTTCTTTGCCGTTGTTGTCCAGAATTTCCACTTTATAGCCGGGTACAGCCCTGGTCGGCGAACCGGCCTTAATAGGAAATGGTTCAATCCCCATGCAGTTCGCGGCTATCGGCCAACCCGTTTCTGTTTGCCACCAGTGATCAATCACGGGAATTTTCAACATATCACTCGCCCAGTGGTAGGTATCGGGATCAAGCCTCTCACCGGCCAGGAATAGATATTTTAATGATTTGATATCATATTTTTTCAAATAATCGCCATGGGGATCTTCCTTTTTGATGGCGCGGAAAGCCGTCGGGGCGGTAAACAGAACTTTTACTCCATGTTGGGAAATTACCCGCCAGAAAGCGCCGGGATCTGGTGTGCCGATTGGTTTTCCTTCATACACGATGGTAGTGCAACCATAAAGCAATGGCGCATACACAATGTAAGAATGACCGACGACCCAGCCGACATCGGATGCCGCCCAGAAAACATCGCCCGGCTGCACATCATAAACATGCTTCATCGACCATTTTAAGGCTACGGCATGCCCGCCGTTGTCGCGCATAACTCCTTTGGGCTTGCCGGTTGTTCCTGAGGTATAGAGTATATAAAGAGGATCGGTTGCGGCAACAGTCACGCAATCCGCTCTCCGGGCTGTTTTCATCAGCTCTTCCCAGTCATAATCATGGCCCGCAATCAATTCCGCCGACACCTGGGGACGTTGGAAGATTATCGTTTTTTGCGGCTTATGTTCCGCAAGTCGGATGGCTTCATCCAGCAGAGGTTTGTACGGGATAACCTTTTTCCCTTCAATGCCGCAGGAAGCGGAAACCATTACCTTAGGCTGGGCGTCATTAATGCGAATAGCCAATTCATTGGGAGCAAAGCCGCCGAAAACAACGGAATGAACCGCACCTAAACGGGCGCAAGCCAAAACCGCAACTATTGCCTGGGGAATCATAGGCATGTAGATGATAACCGTATCGCCTTTCACTACGCCCATTCCCTGAAGCGCACCGGCAAACTTCGCCACCTGCTCGAGCAATTCCTTATAAGTTATTTTGGCCACAGAATCGGTTACCGGGCTGTCATAAATGATGGCGATTTGCTCACCGCGGCCATTTTCGACATGATAGTCGACAGCATTATAGCAAGTATTTAACTCGCCACCGGCAAACCAGCGATAAAAAGGTTTATTACTATCATCGAGAACTTTGTCCCACTTTTTTACCCACTTAACTTCTTCACCCGCTTTTCCCCAAAATAGTTCTGGTTGCGTTACCGATTCCTGGTAAACATCTGCAAACTTTAAAATTCCTGTCATAATTTCCCCCTCTTATTTTTAATTGACTAGTAGAACGATTAAAACAAAAACGACGCCTAGTTTATCAATGAGAGTGTCAGTTGTAATGATAATGACATCTGATGTCAAGGAGAAATTAAATAGTGTGTCAGAAGTAAGTACTTGTATTTATTATATAGTCATTTGTTGCTGGAGACAAGCTCTGTCAAACGCAAAGAAACTTTTTGACCCAGCTTTTGCAAAAGTCCGGTGTCCATATCGGGCATATAGCGATCACTCAAAACATCACCGTTGTTCCAGCTGCCGGCAATTTCACCATTTATCTTCAATGGTATGATAGCCAGGGACTTGACAAAAAACTTATTGGCGGGAGGCAGCAGTTTATAATAAAGTTGCAACTCTTTATTGGCTAAAACCGGCGGCGACCCTGCAGGGAGAATATGTTCAAATAAGGCCGGTGAAACCACGCTGAGCCTGTTTTTGAGTACACCGGAAGATTTTACGGCAGTTATAACGGGGGCGGTGTTTTCTTTATCCACCAGTGTAAGCCAGACAAAGGGCACTGCAAATTCCTTCTCGATTCCTGCAAACAGCGTTTCGAAAAGACCTGCTATGTTTTTAGTATGGGAAATATGTACCTCAATATTACTGAACTTCATTGATATTTCCAGGTTAATGCGTCGGATTTCATTAGTTTTATCCATCTTTAATCACCTTTAAATTCAGCATAGATAAGAACATGATCGGAAGGTTTTTCCGTAAGTCTCGTTGGTAAATCAATGTTACAGATGTACGAACGCGAGGCTAAAGATTCCGTAGCCAGAATATGATCGACTCGCCAGCCCAGTTTTCGGCTGACAGCATCGCGCATGCGGTAATCAAAAAAAGTGTACTGACCGGCCTCATTCGGATGATGCAGGCGGAATACATCAGTAAGGCCCCATGATTTAACATCCGCATAAGCTTTCCAGACATCCTCGTTAAAGCAGACATGCCCGAGAATTCTTTTGGGATCATGCACATCAATTTTTTCCGGCGCCACATTTAAATCACCGCACCAGATAATCTGATTTTGCGGCTGAAAATGATTTTTAAGATATTTTTTAAAACGTCCGAACCAGGCCAGCTTATAAGCATACTGCGGGCTTTCTTTATCCTGCCCTTGTGGCACATAGGTATTAATGATGGTGAGATTATCATAAATCGCGGCAATTATGCGTTCAGCGTCCCTTGGTTCATCGTCCAGACCGAAAATAACTTTTTGCGGTTTGCGCCTGGAAGCTATAGCCACACCGCTATATTGCTTATGACCTTTAAAAGTGACCAAGTAACCAAGATCGGCAAACTCGGCTGCGGGAAACTTATCATCATCAACTTTTGTTTCCTGCAGGCAAAAATAATCGGGAATATTTTTTTGCAGCCAGGGCAAAACGATATGCAACCGGGAACGGATGGAGTTTACATTATAAGTGGCAATCTTCAAGTTGTCGGCTACCTTTTTAAAATTATTTGCCTAAATACCACGGTCCCGGTTCTTGCTCAAGATTTTTTGCGCTCATTTGCAAAATCGTGTATAAATACAAAATGGAAAACGCAGATATCACTATAATAGGTGCCGGAGTGATTGGGTTGGCTATTGCGGCCGAAATTGCCCAGCCCGGCATAAATATTTTTATCCTGGAAAAAAACCCCACCTACGGCACTGGGATCAGTTCTCGTAACAGTGAAGTAATCCATGGCGGCATTTATTATCCGGAAGGTTCACTCAAGGCCGCACTATGCGCAGCCGGACGTCACCGGCTCTATGAAATAGCCGCCAAAAATAATATCCCGCACAAAAAAATCGGCAAGCTGATTGTTGCAACACAACCGGAAGAAACTGAAGGAATAGAATACCTGCACAAAAATGCTCAAGCCAATGGTGTGAATTCCACTGAGCTGATCAGTGCCCGGAAGGTTGCTCACCTGGAACCGAACATAAAGGCCTGTTCTGCCCTTTTTTCACCCGAAACCGGCATTATCAGTGCTCATGATTTAATGAATTATTTTCTGCTGCAGGCACGCCGTAAAAAAGCTGAACTTGTTAATTGTACGAAAGTTGTGCGGATCGAAAAGCAAGCCCGCAGTTACAGGATTTATACTCAAAGCGCGAAAGGCGATACTTTTGAATTTTCTTCTGACGTCGTGATTAATGCCGCGGGATTGGAATCCGATACCATCGCCAACATGGTTGGCGGTAACTATCAGCTGCATTACTGTAAAGGCGATTATTGCAGTATCTCCGGTGTAAATAAATCAATGATCAAGCGGTTAATTTATCCGGTACCGGTAAAAAATCATGTGGGGCTGGGCGTTCATCTAACAATTGATTTAAGTGGACGCTTAAAACTGGGACCGGATACCACTTATATTTCCCGCACTGAAGACTATGCTGTTGCCAACCAAAAAGTTCCCCTCTTTTATTCCAGCGCCAGAAAATTTCTGCCTTTCTTAAAAGAAGAAAATGTCAGCCCGGATATGGCCGGCATTCGCCCTAAATTGCAAGGTCCCAACGATAACTTCCATGATTTTGTCATCCGGGAAGATTTACCGGGATTTATCAATCTGGTGGGCATAGAATCACCCGGACTCACCGCCTCGCCCGCTATCGCCCAACTCATAAAAAAAATGCTGACCGGAAAGCAATCCTGGGAATGAAGGGAAGGAAATACCTTCCGTAAATATGAACAAATCAAAAAAGGAGTGATGTTATGGCGGCAAAAAAAGTCCTGAATGTGGGCACAAAAGTTCGTAATTTTAGTCTGCAAGATCAGAATCAGCACATTTTTCAACTGTCCGGATGCCAGGGGAAAAAAGTCCTCTTATCATTTCATCCGCTCGCCTGGACACCGGTCTGCGCCAAACAAATGCAGTCTCTGGAAAAAAGCAATAAAGTCTTTAAAAAGCTGAACACCGTTGCTGTCGGCATCAGTGTGGACAGCGTCCCCAGCAAAAGCGCCTGGGCTAAGTCACTCAAGATTTCCCAGACCAGCCTACTGGCCGATTTCTGGCCGCATGGTGACGTTGCCAAAGCTTATGGCATATTCAGGGAAGAAGGATTTTCAGAACGGGCAAATATAATTATTGATCAAAATGGCTGCATCGCCTTTAAAAAAATATACCCTATTGCTCAGTTGCCGGATATCGACGAGATAATCGAACAGCTAAAAATACTGTAATGAGATGGCAAACATGAATGATGATTTTTGGGGATTGCCTTATGCAGACAAATGATTGGGATATTATAATTACCGGCGGAACTCTTTTAACTATGTCCGGAAAAATGGAAATTATCCAAAATCCTTTTGTCGGCATTAAAGACGGAATCATCGTCGCGATAAAAGAAAACGGCAATCAGCAAAACATATCCGGCTTCGCCAAAGAATACATTGATGCTTCCGGCTGCATCATCATGCCAGGATTAGTCAACACGCATACGCATCTGCCTATGGTCTGTTTCCGCGGCATGGCTGATGATCTTCCTTTAATGGAGTGGCTCAATGGACATATTTTTCCTGCGGAGGCACGCTTCGTCAACAAAAAAATGGTTTATGACGGGGCACTGCTCGCCATGGCAGAGATGATTCTCTCCGGCACAACTACATTTTGTGACGGCTATTTCTTTGAGGACAAAATCGGACAGGCGGCGCTGCAGTCAGGTATGCGTGCGGTCATCGCTCAGGGATTCATTGATTTTCCTACACCGGACAATCCTGATCCTTCCGGGAAAATGGTTATCGCGAAACGATTTGTTGACCGTTGGAAGAATGTTTCACCTCTTGTCGCAACTGCCTTTTTTTGTCATTCCCCTTATACCTGTTCTCCTGAAACCATCACCACCATTAAGGAAGCAGCCCGCGCCGCCGGTATCCCCTTCTTAATGCACTTGCTGGAAAACAAAGATGAGATTCCAACGATAATAAAGCGCTATGGCCGGAAACCGGTACAACATTTACTTTCTCTTGGTGTTCTGGATGAGCAAACCATCGCCGTTCACTGCAACTGGGTAGATGGGGAAGACATGGCTATTTTCGCCGCTCTGGATGTTAAAGTTTCTCATAATCCGGAAAGCAGCATGAAGCTTGCCGCCGGAGTTGCGCCCATACCGGAAATGATGCGGCGGGGAATAACTTGCGGCCTGGGCACTGACGGACAAGCCAGCAATAATGATCTGGATATGTTCCGGGAAATATCCATGGCGGCAAAAGTTCATAAGGTTATTACTTTAAATCCTACAGTAATGGATGCCCGAACCGTTTTGCAGCTGGCGACAATCGATGGTGCCCGAACATTGGGATTGGAAAAGCGGATCGGATCGATTGAAGTCGGTAAAGATGCCGACATCATCTTGCTGGATATGAATAAGCCGCACCTGACCCCGCTTTACAATTGTTATTCTCAGCTCGTCTATGCCGCGAGCGGCGCAGACGTAATTACCAGCATCATTGGTGGCAAGGTTGTGATGAAAAATAGACGGCTACTCACCATCGATGTGGATCGCGCCATGGAAAATGTCCGCCGGATCTCCGCTGATATTAAGCTAAAGCAGGCATAATAATCTCACGCTGGGGATGGTGAAATGTTAATCATCAGTTAAATTGACTTCCCCCTTTTTCCAGGGGGGGTGGAGGAGGATTTTAATAATGGCACAATATGATTTCGATCTGGGGATAATCGGCGGCGGAGCTGCCGGACTGACAGCGGCTGCCGGTGGCGCACAGTTCGGAGCGAAAACAATTCTCATCGAAAAAACAGCTAAACTGGGTGGTGATTGCCTGCACTATGGCTGCGTACCTTCTAAAACTCTGATTCGCACAGCAGGAGTCTATTCGCTGCTAAAAAGAACGAAAGAATTTGGTCTGCCCGAAGTTCCAATGCCACCGGTTGATCTGGCAGCTGTTATGGATCGTGTTAAAAAAGTAATCGGGAAGATTCAGCAGCATGATTCCGCAGAAAGATTCTGCAGCCTTGGCGCCCGGGTTCTTTTCGGTAGTCCTGCTTTTATCGATGATCATAAAGTTGCGGTGGACGGGCAAAACATCTCCGCAAAAAGCTGGATTATTGCCACGGGTTCATCTCCGTCATTGCCTCCCTTGCCGGGTCTGACAGCAGTGCCCTACTGGACTAATGAAACGGTTTTCAGTCAGAGCAAACTTCCTTCCCGCCTGATAGTCCTGGGAGGCGGGCCTGTGGGGCTCGAGCTGGCGCAGTCATTTGCGAGGCTGGGTTCAAAAGTTACGATTATTGAGTTCATGGATCAAATTCTCGGGCCGGAAGATATTGATGTCGCCGATATTATCGGCAAGCAGTTGGAAGCTGAAGGCTGCCTGATATTCACCGGCACCAAAGCTTTGAACGTGGAATACGTTAACTCCTTGATTCGGCTGACAATAGCCGACAACAGCGGAAAAGATCAGCCACAGATAATAGAGGCCGATGCGTTGCTGGTTGCCGCCGGTCGTAAACCTAATATTGACGGTCTTGGTCTTGATGCCGCGGGCGTCGTTTATACACCTCGTGCTATTCCCACGGATTTAAGGATGAAAACCAATATTGGCCATATCTATGCCTGTGGAGATGTCAACGGGCAATTGCCCTTTACCCATGTTGCCGGTTATGAAGCCGGTATTGCTTTGACTAACGCCATATTGCACCTGCCCAGGAAAGCGGCTTATGATAAAATCGGTTGGTGCACTTACACTGATCCGGAAGTTGCCAGTATTGGTTTAAATGAAAAAAGGGCCGGAAAAGAGGGAATTCCCTATCGACTGTTAGAAGAGCAGTTTGCGGGAAATGACCGGTCGCTCGCCGAAGGAGACGGCCGAGGCAAAATTAAACTGCTTATCAGCCCTTCCGATAAATTTCTGGGTTGCCAGATCATTGGCGCCCGGGCCGGCGAATTAATTCATGAATGGATTATTGCCCAAAATGGCAGTATTAAGCTTTCCACTATGGCCTCGGCAGTCCACATCTATCCTACATTCTCGGAAATTTCCAAACGAGTTGCCGGACGCATCTTTGCCGACAAAATATTTAGTGATAAAACTAAAAGCATCCTGAAATTTCTCTTCAGTCTTAAAGGGAGGGCATGTAGCCCGGCAGAATGATTCCAAGAGAGTGAAACAACCGAAGCAATCTCCTGCAGGGATTAGATTTTGAAATGAGATAGGTAATACAAGCTATTGGACAAAATTATTGTCCCTCAGAAACTTCATGGTTTGGGAATCGGCAAACGGCGTATCCACACTCCTCTTTATCAGATCATCTAAATCCTCCCGTCTATCGATATCTCTCCATTGGGGCAAAATAGCGGGCTGATGTTCCCCGGAACATAGAATATTCATTGTCTTTTCCAATACCGAAGCTTCACCCCACTCCACACCGGAAAATATTTCCGGGCAGAAGTCATCTTTGCGAAAACCAATCAGATAATAACCACCGTCCGCGGATGGACCGATTACGCTGCCTGTCTTATTTTCCAGAGCCCGGAATGATTCTTCGATAATATCAGCCGGCAAATCCGGACAGTCGCTGCCAATCAGCACGACCTTGGCGAAACCGGCGGCAAACTCCTGCAGGAAAGCATTTTTCATCCTGGGGCCAAGATCAGCGCCGCTCTGCGCTGCATACTGATATTTTGCACCCCAGAGCTTTTTAATCTCCTCTTCTTTTTCCGGTGGATAAAAATAGATCCGGAAATTGAAGGAGCCTCTTTCCAACGTTGAGATAATATCGCGCACGAAGTTCTCATAAAGGCCTGCCGCAAAATCATTCGTCCAATGCGCGGCCAGGCGCGATTTTACCTTCCCTCTTTCCGGATACTTAACAAACAGGATCAGGCATCTGTCTTTTATCATTTTGCTTTTCCCATTGATTGAATATCTGAGGTGATTTCAATCCCGCTCACGCGGGACGAGCGTTAATTCTCCGCAGTTTGCTGCGCTGTGGTTGATTATTCTTTACTGGTTCTAAAAGGAATAATTAACATTTGCAAAAATTGCAAATATTTAAGTTCATAATAGCCATTCAATCCGATTTTCATTTGCTCGTGACCTGCCTCCGGCGCTTTGCGGTAGGTTTGAAATATCCTATCCCAAAAAGAGAAATTAAACCCGTAGTTGCTGTTGGTCTCTTTTACGATAACGGAATGATGTACACGGTGCATGTCCGGAGTCACAATCAATAATCTGATGATGCGATCGGCGGCAAGCGGAATATACAAATTGCCGTGATTAAACATAGTAGTTCCATTGAGCAGAATTTCGAAAATAACTACGGAAACAGGAGGCGCGCCGATGGCCGCAACGGCTGTCATCTTAATGATCATGGATAATATCATTTCGAGCGGATGAAAACGCAATCCCGTGGTAACATCGATATCCTGATCAATGTGATGTACTTTGTGCAAGCGCCAGAAGACGGGCACTAGATGAAACATCTTATGCTGCCAGTAAATTGTCAGATCCAGCAGGACAACCCCGCAAATTGCGGCAATCCACAGGGGGAAATGAAAATAGTTCAGCATTCCCCATCCCTTCCCGGCGCAAAAGAACGCGATGCCAACAGGTAATATGGGAAAGACGAGACGCAATATGATCGTATCGGTAAAGTTCAAGAGGATATTATTAATCCAGCGTTTTTGCTTCGAGACTAACAATTTCCGTCGTGGCGAGAATACTTCCGCAATGGCGACAACAGCAAAGATAGCCGCAAAGATAGCAAAGCGAATAGATGGTTCATGGGAAATAACAGCGGTCTCAATATTCATCGTTATTTTTTATTAAATAATTTTAAATATTGGCCATAGCCTTCTTTTTCCAAATCGGCCTTGGGAATGAATCTCAGTGCGGCCGAATTCATACAATAGCGCAAACCGGTTGGCTTCGGTCCATCCGGAAAAACGTGGCCTAAATGAGAATCAGCTTTCTTACTTCTTACTTCCGTTCTAGTTGTAAAAAGGCTGTGATCTTCTTTCTCGATGATATAACCAGGTTCCAGGGGTTTCGTAAAGCTGGGCCACCCTGTACCGGAATCAAATTTATCCAGTGAGCTGAACAATGGTTCACCGGAAACAATATCCACATAAATTCCTTCTTCTTTGTTATGGTCATATTCGTTTTTAAAAGGCGGTTCGGTTCCGTTTTTCTGAGTTACCTCGTATTGTATTTTATTGAGCTTCTTTCGCAACGTCGCATCATCCGGTTTTTTATAAGTCTCCTTTTCCACCTGGTCAGTTCCGGTATCGTTTCCCCATAATTTACTTAATGTCTCATCACGACCTGATCCATGTCTGTAGTATTTGTAGCGCAAAGGGTTTTTCTTATAATAATCCTGATGATAATCTTCGGCGGGATAAAATTTACTGAATTTAATAATTTCTGTGACAACTGGTTTATTTAATCTACCGGTTTTCGCAAGTTCATCTCTGGATTGCTCGGCAATTTTTCGCTGTTCTTCATTTTGATATAAGATTGCACTTCTGTACTGCGGCCCGCGGTCAACAAACTGTCCTCCGGCATCGGTAGGATCAATATGCTTCCAGAAATAATTCAGTATTTGTCCGTAGTTAAGCTTTGACGGATCGTAATAAACCTGAACAGCTTCTATATAGCCGCCCTTAGCATAATTTTCATATGTGGGATTCTCACCGGTTCCGCCGGTATAGCCGGAAATTACCTTTTCCACTCCTGCTAATTTTTCGAAATCGGCCTCTACACACCAAAAACAGCCACCAGCCAGAGTTGCTACCGCAGTTTTTTCATCAGTTTTAATCATTTTATTTTTCACCTCAGATTGATTGGTGTTGCCCTGTTCACAGCCAACAAACATAATACTTAACATAATTAAATACATGACTAATTTTTTCATGGAAATCCTCCTGAAGGGCATTCACCGTAATGTCAAAATTTCTTTAATATTTTCATTGAAACATCTATATTATTAAGCTGTTATCAGAAGAAAGTTTCCCTCCCCCATGTGAGAGTTATCCATAGCCATGCCTGCGGCCCATCTAGAGCCAGGCAGGTACGGC